>NZ_JBEOVN010000030.1:0-50491 GCF_040295565.1 Streptomyces sp. NPDC002785
GGGCCCTCGCCCCCGCCGCCGACGCACATCCCGCACCACCTGACCGGTCCGGCATCCCCCGTCTCACCGACGACCTGGGACGCACGCTCACCCTGCGCGGCTGGAACGTCGCGGACAAGGCGAACAGCGGTGACCAGGCTCTCACCGGCATCACCGAGAAGCACTTCCGTGATCTGCGTGCCAAGGGCTTCGGATTCGCCCGGCTGCTCATCTTCTGGGACGACCTGGAGCCGCGCCGCGGCCACTACAGCACCGCGTATCTGCGCCGGATCGACCGGATCCTGGACTGGGCACGGAAGTACGACATCCAGGTGGTGCTCGACGCCCATCAGGACGTCTTCGGCCCGGCGTTCGGGAGCCGCGGCATCCCGGCCTGGGCGACCCGCACCGACGGGCTGCCCTTCACCCCGCACCCCGACGACTGGTTCTCCGAGTACTTCGAGCCCGCCGTGCAGCGCGCCTTCACCCATCTTTACGAGGACCCCGATCTCCAGCTCGCCCAGGCACGGATGTGGCAGGTCGTCGCCGAGCGCTACGCGCACCACCCCGCCGTCCTCGGCTACGACCTGATCAATGAGCCGATGGGGGAGATGCGGGAGGGGGAGGACCTGGCGACGGCCGCCCGTCGTATCGAGGCCCGGCAGCTCACCCCGATGTACAACCGGCTGGCCCGTGCGATCCGCTCGGCCGACCGCGCCAACTGGCTGTTCATCGAACCCACGCCCATCGTCGGCGAGGGCGTCCCCACGGGACTGGGCACCGTCGGCGACCGGCGGATCGTCTACGCACCGCACTTCTACAACGCCGCGATGGAGGCGGGCGGCGACTACGACCCGTCAGCCGGCTGGCTCGAGGCGTACGAGGCCGCCGTCACTACGTACCCGGCGCAGCAGCGCATTCCGGTGGTCGTCGGTGAATGGGGCCCGCTGAACAACACACTCCCGCGGATGGGCCGCTTCTACCGGGAAGCCATGGCCTCACTGAACCGCTACACCTCGGGCTGGGCGGGCTGGGTGTGGTGCTACGGCCGCGGCTACTGCGCCCTGGACGAGCACGGGGCCTTCGCCGAGAACAAGGAACGGACCGCCACACCGTACGCGCCCGCCGTCGCCGGAGCCGTCCACTCCGACACGTACGACGACACCACCGGCGTCTACCGGCTCTCCTACACGGCGGGCCGCCGCGGCACCACGGAGGTCTCCCTGCCGCCGACGGCCGGGGAGTGGCGGGTCGCGGTGGACGGTCACGCCAAGGTCCGCAGGCGCGGGGGAGAGGTGCGCATCCGGGCCCGCGAGGGGGCTCGCGTCACGGTCACGGTGACCTGGGCGGCACGCGGCTGAGGGAAGGGGCGAGGCGACGGCCCCGCCCCTTCCCTACCCCTGGCGGCCGGGCGCCCCGCCGTCGTCCTTCCGCAGCAACGCCCCGATGTGGGCCGCCGCAGTCGACAGATGGCCGCGAGCCTCCGTCAGCTGGGCCTCTGTGACGCCCCGGTCCCGGGCTGCGTCGCGGATGTCGTCGCGGAAACGGTCGAGCAGGCGGTCCAGATCGCGGGCCGGGTCGCCGGTCCCTGCGGTGTCCTTGCCCCATTCCGGGTCGGCGTCGGAGGGCTCCGGCTTGATGTACGGAGGCCAGCTGCCCGTCCTCGCGAAGCTGCCCAGCTGGCCGGTGATCTCGGCCAGCCCCTCCCGTACGCCCGAGGGCCAGTCTCCGCGCGCGAAGTGCTCCTGGACCTGGCGGGCGGCGTTCTGCATCTGCTCGCGCGCCCTGTCCTGGGCCTCCTTGGCCTGGCGCCGGGCCTGCTGCGCGTCCTCGCGGGCGCGGCGGGACTCGTCCTTCGCCCGGCGGGCCTGCTCCTTCCATTCCTGCTTGGCCTTGCGCAGCTCCTCCTTCGCGGCGCGCCACGCCTCCTTGTCGCCGAGGGCGCCGAAGTTGCCGAGGTCGACGAGGTCGCCGAGGTCGCCGAAGGCGGACTCCCAGTCGCTCTTGCGTCCGGTGGGGCCGGCGGAGGTGTGCCTGGTCTCGTGCGCCGCGGCCCGCATCTCGCTGCGCAGCTTGCCGGCGGCGCCGCGTACGTCGTCCCGGATCTCGGCGGCCAGTTCGGAGACGGAGTCCCTGATCTCCTGTTCCAGATCGGCCAGTTCGTCCGTGCGGCCGGCCAGTTCGGCGCGGCCCGCGTCGGTGATCGAGTAGACCTTGCGGCCGCCCTCGGTGGCATGGGTGACGAGACCCTCGGCCTCCAGCTTGGCGAGGCGCGGATAGACCGTGCCCGCCGAAGGCGCGTACAGCCCCTGGAAGCGCTCCTCCAGGAGCCTGATCACCTCGTAGCCATGGCGAGGGGCCTCGTCGAGCAGCTTCAACAGATAGAGGCGGAGGCGGCCGTGGGCGAATACGGGGGGCATGTCAGAGCACCTTTCCGGTCGGCTCGGCATCGTACGGATCGTCCTCGGCCGGTGGGCGGCGCAGCAGGGCGATCGATCCCGAGACGGTCGTCGCCCTCAGCTTCCCGGTCCCGGCGCCGAGCGTGCCGGTGATCTTCTTCGCCCCCCACTGGCCGCTGACCCGCAGATCCTCGAAGCCGTTGGAGACGGCGCCGCTCGCAGTGTTCGCCTCGACCGTCGCGTCCGCCGGGTGCGGCAGCCGGATGGCGACCTCGCCGGACACCGTGACCAGCTGGATGTCCGTGTGCTTCCCGGTCGGGTCCAGGTCCAGAACCATGTTGCCGCTGACCGAGTCCGCCCGGACCGAGGCCCCGGCGCCCTCGACGACCGTCAGATCGCCCGAGACGGTCATGAAGCGCAGTTCGCCGGTGACCGACTGGGCCTCCACGCTGCCGGAGACGGTCTCGGCACGGACCGGACCTGCGAGCCCGACGAGCGTGGTGTCGCCGGTGACGCCCCGGACGTCCGTACGCCCGCGGATTCCGGATACGACGGCTCCGGCGCCGACCACGCCCACTTCCACCGCCGACCCGGCCGGCACGGCGAGCGAGACGACAGCGCTCCGGTGCCAGCCCTTGGGGTCGAACCACTTGAGGAAGCCGTTCCACGGCAGGCCCTCGTACGCGACCGTGAGGGCGCCGCCCTCCTGGGTCACGATCAGCGGCGGGCCCTCGATCGCGGAGATCTCCAGCCGGGCGGTCGGCTCCTCGGTGCCGACGACATTGACGGTGCCCCCGACGATGCGCACATTGAGCGATGTCACGGGGTCGTCGAAGGTCAGCTTCTGGGGCTCGGCGATGGCCCATGTCGACACAGGCATGGATCTGACCTCCGGGGAGCGCAGAATGACGCAACATATCGCGTCTCTTGAAGAACACGATATATCGCGGCTCGGGGAAGTCAAGGGAAGTCGAGGGGCATCACGAGGTCGCCGGTCGGTCAGAAGGCTTCAAATATGGGCAAATTGCCCTACCTCGTGTGGGCGTGAACGCGACACCCCCGGGGGCTGATGCCGTGCCGTGCCGAACCCGAGACCGTACGGCCGGTGGTCCATCTGCTGGGCGAGCGGGTGCTGCTCGCGCCCGCCGGAGGCGGGTGGTCCGTCCTCGTATCCGAGGGGAAAGCCCTGGCAGAACGATGGGGGTACGGAAGCGGAGCCGGTCGACCGGGCCGGCTGGGTCACCGCGCTCGCGGTCGGACTCGACCTGGCCCCTTCTCGCCCTGTGGTGGGACGGCAGCCTGGCCGGTCACACGCCGGCGTGCGGATTCCCGGCCCGGTCGGCTACGTCCGGCGGCTGGCTCTGCGCGGGGGCGCTGCAGGTGACGCACGGACCGCTCGGCCTCGCCTACGGCCGGTTCGGAGCCGAGGAGATCGAGAGGGCGATGGCGTCGGGCCGGTCCGACTACTCGTCCTCGTCCTCGTCGTCGAGGCGGGCCAGCCAGGTGGCGAGGCGCTCGACCGGCACCTCGAAATCGGGATTGAGATCGACGAACGTACGCAGCTGCTCGGCGAGCCACTCGAAAGTGACCTCTTCCTCGCCTCGCCGCTTCTCCAGTTCCTCGATACCTCGGTCGGTGAAATACATGCGGCAAGCCTAATGCCTGGTGGACAGCCCCTCGAAGGCCGGGAGCGCGACCCCGGGTCCGGTCCGCGGCAGCCGCGCGAGCCCGCCGAGAACCGGCCCGCTGCACCCCGGCGTCATGGTCCATGTATCTCGCATCGGCCGCGTACTGCCGTTAGCCTGCGGGTAGTTGGGAAACGGGGGTTTTCATGGGTGACAGCGGATCCCGTATCACGCGCATCGAGATGCCGGACGGCACACCGGTCTGGGCGCGGATCTCCGGGGCGGAGGAGCTGGCGAAGCCCGCCCGGGGGCCGGCGTTCACGGACATCGGCTACGGGGACTTCGCCGAGCAGGTGCAGGCCCGGGTCGAGAGCCTCCAGGCCGTCGTGACCAGCGTCGCGCATTCGCTCGCCGAGCCGTTGCGGGCGGTGCGGCCCGACGAGGTCAGCGTCGAATTCGGCATCGAGCTCACCGCGAAGGCGGGCAAGGTCGTCGGCCTCCTCGCGGACGGCGAGGCCAAGGGCGGCATCAAGGTCACGCTGACGTGGAGCGGTGGCGGTCCGCCCGCCGATCCGACGGTCCCGGCGCAGACGGGGGCGCGTGGGACGGGGCAGCCGCCACCACAGGCCACGGCGCCTTCGGCAGTGCAGACCGTGCCGGACTCCGCGGCGCACGCGGCGGGGCAGACGTCACCGCACCCCGCACCGCCCATGCCGCCCCCGCCCTCCTCGCCGCCCGGACATCCGCCCGCGCCCACGGCACCACCGGCAGCGGCCCCGGGCGCATCCACGGGGAATCCGGACGCCGGGGCATCCACCGGCGCACCGGCGCAACCGGACGGCGCCGGGCCGGACGCCGGAAGCCCGTCATGACCCGGCCGCCGGGCAGGGGCGCAGGGGGCGGTTCGGAGAGTACGTACCGTGCGCTGGCGGGCCTCGTGATGGCGGCGACCGTACGCATCCATCGCCCGGAGCCCGGGTATGCCCCTGACGGATCCGACAGCGGCTTCCTGGGGAGCGGCTTCTTCATAGCCCCGAGCTGGGTCCTCACGTGCGCGCACGTGGCGATGGAGGGGGAGGGGCGTCATGTGAACGTGGTCTTCAAACCGGACCCGGGCAGCGCCGAGACCGCGGTCGAGGGCACCGTGGCCGCCGCCCTGCCCGAGAGCCGTCACGCCACGGCCGGGCCCGGTGGCATGCGGGTTCCAGCGCCTTCGGGCGGCTGGCCCGCCCCCGACCTCGCGCTCATCCGGCTGCTGCGGCCCGTCGAGCACCCCTGCGTGTACGTCACCGAGCGCCCGGCGGGCATGTTCGGCGGCGGCTCGGTCCTCTACACGGGCTGGACCGACGGCGGCTCGGGGCAGCTGACCCGGTTCAGTGGGCGATGCCAGGTGATGGGCACCTTCGGCGACTGGGCCGAGGACGACGAACAGATGCGGCTCGACGGCGACCGGATGTATCCGGGCCTGTCCGGCGGACCCGTGGTGGACCTGGCCCGCGGCGAGGTCGTCGGCGTACTCAAGTCGCGCTCCGACGGCACGACCGGCGGTACCTCGATCGGCGTCGAGCGGCTGCGTACGCTGCCCGTGCCGCCCGGGACGGTCTCCGCCGAGTCCGACGACCCCTACCGGGCGGTGTTCCACGCCCACGACCGCTACCACGCCGACCGGCACACCAGCCCGGTCGGCACCGAGCGGACCTGGGCCGATCTCCAGCGCGAACTGGGTGCCGGAGCGGGGCTCGCCCTCAGTCCCCAGCAACGCGTCGACCTGCTCGGCCGGCTCGCCGAACTCCCGCCCCCGCTCAGCACCCGCAGCCTCCTCGACCTCCTGGACCGGCTGCCGGACACCCACCCGGCCGAGCACCACGCCGCGCCGCGCGGCTGGCGCGACGGACTGGGGGCGCTGTACGACGCCCCCGGCGGCGACGGCGCACTGGAACTGATCCTGCGTTATTGCATGAGCGCCATCTCCGCCGAACGCCCCTACGTCCTGCCGTCCACCCGACTCGCCGAGGCATCCCTGTGGGAATGGGTGAAGCGGATGGCCGAGGACCGGCTCTCCCGCAAGTTCCGTCATGAACTTGCCGGGCTCCGGCACAACGGCCGGCACGCCCCGGGCCTCGAGCACCTGCGAACCTCGTCGCCGACGCTCGAAACCGCCAGGACACGCAGCGCCCCGTTCGTCCTGCTGGCGCTGGAGCCGCGCGGCTGGGAACGGGACCGCTACGACTGGCGGATCGGCGTCGCCCAGCACACCGGGGACGTCCTGCCCGTAGCCGAGGACAGTCGGGGTACCGCGCCGGAGGCCCTCCCGGCCCGGCTCGCGGGCCCGCTGGCGGAGGCGTTCCGCAGGTGCGACGAACCCGGCGAACCCGCCGTGCTCCAGGTCGCCGTACCCCAGGCCCTCATGGACCTGGAGGCCGACGGATGGCGGGTGCCGCCCGACGGGCGGCCGCTCGGAGTGCTGCGCCCCGTGGTCATCCGCCGCCTGGACCACCATCCGCTCCGGGCCGATGACGGGATCGACGAGCGCGAGGCGCGCTGGAACCGGACCATGACCGCCGCGATGCGGGCCGCCGTCGTCGACTGCGAGGACGGAATGCGGGTACCCGTACCCGTGGTGGAGGAGCTGCGGGGACTGGCGTACGAGACCGTCCCGGTGCTCTGCCGCTACGGCGACCGGACCCACCCGGAGGCCGCGGCCGGGCTCGGGCGGGTGCTCGACGGGGGTTTCGGGGTGGCCCTGTGGCGGCGCCGGACGGGCGAGCCGGCCGCGGTCTGCACGGAATTCCACCGGCGGGCCGGCGATACGATCGCCGAGGCCCGCAGCGCCGTTCAACTCCCGAAAAAGATCCATGAGTTGAGGCAGGGGCTGCATGCGGGCCGTGCAGAGACGTACTGGTCGGACGGGGTGGCCCTGTTCTACGACGATCCGCACCATCCGCTGCCCGGCTCCGGGCAGTTCCTGGAGGCACCGTGAACGACCGGGCCCTTACGGGGTGTACGCCGGATCGCTACCGTGATGCACGTTCGACTGCTGCCCCTGGCGGACGAGTGACGACGAGGAACACGCTATGAGTGAACCCAGCGAGTGGCTCATCTACCGAGGGGCCGGCGAACCGCACGAAGGCATCGAGCAGCTCCCGCCCCCACCGCCCTGGCGGGACTTCGCGGGCCGCGGCGCCCCGGACCCCGACGAGCAGGACGGGGACGGATCAGCCGACCGCCGCCTCGGCGGCTACCGGCACATCGCCGAACTCCACCGGCCGGGCGCCGAAGAGCTCGAAATGATCAATGCCGCGCTCTATCTGCGGCGTCCGCTGCTGGTCACCGGCAGCCCCGGCGCCGGAAAGAGCACGCTGGCCCACTCCGTCGCCCATGAGCTCGGGCTCGGCCGGGTCCTGCGCTGGCCCATTGTCAGCCGCTCGACGCTGCAGGACGGCCTCTACCACTACGACGCGATCGCCCGGCTCCAGGACGTACAGATCGCAGCGCACAGTGCGGCGGCCGGGGCGGCCGGCGCCGAATCGGCACAGAGCGTCGGCAGCTACATCCGGCTCGGGCCGCTCGGCACCGCGCTGCTGCCCTCGGACCGGCCGCGCGTACTGCTCATCGACGAGCTCGACAAGAGCGACATCGATCTGCCGAACGACCTGCTCAATGTGCTGGAGGAGGGCGAGTTCGCCATCCCTGAGCTGGAGCGGATCGCCGACCGGCTGCCCGACGGCGAGGCGGAGGTCCTCGACGACGACGGCAACAAGGTGAAAGTGAGGGGCGGCAGGGTGCAGTGCCGGTCCTTCCCGTTCGTGGTGCTCACCAGCAACGGCGAGCGGGACTTCCCGGCGCCCCTGATGCGCCGCTGCATCCACCTGGAGCTCGGACGCCCCGACCACCAGCGGCTCGCGACTTTCGTACGCGCCCACCTCGGCGACGAGGCGGCGCGCTCCGGGGACGATCTCATCGCCCATTTCCTGGAGCGCTCCCGCAGCGAACTCCTCGCCACCGACCAGCTGTTGAACGCGATCTACCTCACCGATGCCGCCGCCCCGGCCGGCCGCGACCGCCTCGCCGACCTGCTCATTCAGCGACTCGACCGGCCGAGGTGATGTGCTGATGGCCGACGGCAAGGCGCGGCACGGACCGGGTGAGGGACGCGGCCCCGACGGCGGTCCGGGTGACGCCGTGGAGCCGTACGGCCCCCATGTCCCGGGCGAGGCAACGGGCGCCGGGCCCGAAGCTCTGGAAGCTGTCGGGCCGGCGCCGGAGCCCGGCTGCGAGCCGCAGCAGCAGCCGGATTCCGAGCCGTACGACGGAGGCCTGCTGCGCGCATTCGTCGCCCGGTTGCGCGAGGCCGGGCTCGACCCCGACGCCGAGCAGCTCTGCGACGCCCTCTGGCTGGCCCGCTGGACCCGCCACCCCGATGCGCCGGACGACGAGAGCGACGCGGCCACGCCGCCCCTGCCCGCCGACCTGGCCCAGGCGGACCGGCGGGCCGGGCGCCCCGCGCCGCCGGTGACCGGTCGGGACGAAGCCCCGGGCCCCGCGCCGGAGGACGAGCCTGCGGAGCGGCGGGACCCCGGCGACGCCGACCGGCGGATCGCCCTCTATCCCGTACCCCGCACCACGCCACCCGGCGGCCGGCGCCCGGACGGCCCGGCCGGGCGCGGACGGAGCTCCACCCGGGGCGGCCGGGCGAGAGCGCTCACCCTCGGCGTACCCGCCGCCCCCGCCCTCCCCGCGCCGCTCCAACTCCAGCGAGCGCTACGTCCGTTGCAGCGCTATCGCCCGGCCGCGCCTCCGCTGCGCCGCACCCTCGACGAGACGGCGACCGCCGAGCTCAGCGCCCGGGCAGGCGGGCTGATCATTCCGGTGTTCCGCGGCGCGTCCCGGGGCGAGGCGCTGCTGCAGTGCGTCATGGACGCCTCGTCCTCGATGCTGGTGTGGGACCGGATGTTCGGCGAACTGCAGGAGCTCTTCGGCCAGTTGGGTGCCTTCCGGGATGTCCAGGTGCGCTATCTGCACCAGGGGCCCGACGGTGCGGCCGCGGTGAGCCGCAGCCCCGATCCGGCCGCCGCACCGCTGAACTCCGCGGACCGGCTGAGCGATCCGACCGGCCGCCGTGTCACCGTCCTCGTCAGCGACTGCGCCGGTCCGCTCTGGCACAGCGGCCGGGCCCACCGGCTGCTGCACCAGCTGGCCGGACAGGCCCCGGCCGCCGTGCTCCAGCCCCTGCCGCAGCGCATGTGGAACCGCACCAGGCTGCCGGTCACCTACGGTTCGCTGGCCCGGGGCGACGGGCCCGGCGGAGCCGCCGTACTGAAGGTCACGGAGCACGCCGGAACGGGGCCCGCCGTGCACCCGGGAGCCCTCGCGATTCCCGTACTCCCGCCGGTGGAAGGTGCGTTGGCGGCCTGGGCGCGACTGCTCTCCGGCACCGGTGCGGGGCAGATCTCCGGAGCCGTCGGCTGGGTGCGGGCCGATCAGCCCGCGGCGGCCGCGCAGCGCCCCGGCGACGGGCTGTCCTCGCTCCAACTGGTCAGCCGCTTCCGATCCGCGGCCTCCCCGGTCGCCGGACAGCTGGCCGTCTATCTCGCGGCGGCCCCGCTGTATCTGCCCGTGATGCAGCTGGTGCAGCGCACGATGCTGCCCCACTCCGGACCGTCCGAACTCGCCGAGGTACTGCTGAGCGGACTGCTGACACGGAGCAAGGCCGAGGACGGCGGCGCGGACGGCGGCCAGTGGTACGAGTTCGCGCCCGGCGTCCGGGAAGCGCTGCTCGGTCCGCTGGGCCGGGACGAGGCGCTGCTCGTACTCAAGCACTGCTCGCAGTACATCGAGCAGCGGTTCGGGAAGGGCGGGCCGAACTTCCCGGCCCTCGCCTTCGCCCAGCTCGGCGAGGGCAGACACGGATCGGCGCGGTCCACCCCTGCCATGGACACCATGGCGAAGAGCGCGCTCGACGGGCAGATCGAAGACGGTGACGAGAACGGGGAGAGCGGCGCAAGCGGCGCATCGCGCGCCCCCCATCCGTTCGCCGAGGTCGCGGTCCGCGTACTGGAGCGTTTCATGCCTCTGCCCGAGCAGTTCGTCATCCAGACCGACCGGGACGGCTACCGGAGCCCCGCCCGGACGCCGAACGCGGCGGTGGAGAGCGCCCGCGTCCTCGTGCGGCACTTCGAATCGGACAGCATGGTGCAGTACCTGATCGACGCCGTGCAGCTGCTTCGGGGTGCCACCGAGCGCGAGGAGCGGCCGGGTGCCGACCCCGAGCTGTGGGCGGAGTACTCGCGCTGCGTCCTGCGGCTGTGGGAGGTCCAGGGCGACGCCGAGCTGCTCCGCGAGGCCGAGTACGCCGCCGAACGGGCAGCTGCGCACCCCGGGGCGGCACGCGAACGGGCCGTACTGGCCAAGGTGTTGCACGCTGCGGCCGACGACCGGCGGCGGCGCGGCGACCGGCGCGGCGCACTGGAACTGCTGCGGCGCGCCGACCGCGAGTACACGGCCGCCTGCTCGGACCCCGGTCTGGAACCCGCCGAGGCCCTCCGGCTCACGCTGGAGCGGGTCCGGGCCCTGGAGGCGCAGTGGCGGCTCGACGGCGACACCGCTCTGCTGCAGGCCGCGTACGGCATGCTGGAGGCGTTCGCCGATGTCTGGCCCGACCAGGAGAACCGGCCCGCCGCCCTGCCGCTGGCACACGGCCGGACCCTGCTGAGACTGGCCGGGGCCACCGTCGACACCGAACAGTCCCGGGTCTATGCCGGTCGGGCGGCGCGCTCCCTGCGCACGGCGTTCGAACAGGGCGGCGGCCGGCACACCATGGGCACCGAGGTGCGCATCCTGCTGGATCTGGTGGACGCCCTGCTCGCCTCCGGTGAGGAGCCGGACGAGGCGGCGACCCTGATCGAGCAGGCTCTGGAGACCGTACGGGAACAGCGGCAGCGCGCCTTGCTTTGGACTCGGGCCGCCCGAGTCCGTGTCGCCCGTTACGAACACACCGGAAATCCGGATGAACTCCTCGCAGCGGCCGACTGGTTCGCCCGCGCCGCACGCGGCGTCCCGCGCGACTCGCAGGCTCACGCCGATCTGCTCGCCGAATGGGGCGGCACCCTGCTGCGCCGCGCCCAACTGCCCGACGGCCGCGCGCACATCGGCGCTGCGGTACGGGTGCTGCGCGACTGCCGTACGGAGACGGCGGCGGGCAGCGCGCGCCAGGCCGAGCGGCTGCTGATGCTGGGGCGGGCGCTGATGCTGCGGCACCGGGCCACCGAGGACCGGGTCGATCTGCGGGAGGCCGAGCATCTCTTCGGGCTCGCGGCCCAGGAGGCGACCGACCCGCTGACCGCGGCGCGCTGCCGGCTGGAACTGGGCTTGTCCCACCTCGACGCCTCCCGGGTGCTGCAACGTCCGGCCCGGCTCGACGAGGCGGCCGAGGCGTTCCGGGGCGCGGCCGACGCGGCCGGCACGGCGGAAGCGGAGCTGGATAGTCCACAACAGACTCGACAGGCAGTCGAGTTGAGTGCTACGGCCAACCACTGGCGGGGTATGACATACGAGAGGGCGGGACGTCCCCGGGCCGCACGCGAGGCGTACCGGGCCGCCCGCCAGGAATGGCGCAAACTGCCGGACGGCGGCGGCGCGGCGGGCGAGTCGACCGCCGAACGGCTGGCCGAGCTGGAGCCCTGAGCGCCGGGCAGTCGGCGTTCGGGCGGCGCGGCTGGAGGTCCGACGCGATCCGGGCGATGCGCGCTGTGTACGACCGGCATACGACGGATGCCGGTCGATGGCATGCTCAAGAAAGCGTATGCCGGACTGTGCGGGGCATCGGTACCGATGTGCCTGGTGCGACGCACACCGGGCGTCGGCAGTACGCGCACCATCGCAACGCGAGCAGATGTATGTGTGTCAGGGACACGGGCTCAACGGGACGCGCTCAACGGCGAGCGAGTCGTCGCAGGCCCGATGCGGCAGTACACGGTACGGGGAGGCGTGATGAGCGAGTCGGTACGCAACGGCGGGCCGGGCGGCGGGCCGGATGAGCTGCCGGATCTGCTGGGGCTCGATCTGGAGGCGCTGCGGACACTGGACCACCCGGTGCTCCGCGCGGTGGTCGCGGATCTGCGCGGCCGGGCCGAGCAGCCGCGGGAGATGCTGTGGGGATTCAACAACGCCTTCTGAGGCGGGTTGCCCCGCAGCTCCGCGGGGCAGGGCCGAAGCCGCACGATTTCGGTCCGGGGCCCGGTTGAACAGGACATCGTGGTCCGGGACGGGTTTGCCCGCCCGGCAGGCCAGGGATACTCGCCTCGGGCCGGCAACGGGGGCCGTCCCGGCAGACATGCAGCACGGGGGTGCCGGAGTGTCCCGACAGGCGACGCCGCACACACCCCGGTGCAAGGAAACCGGCGCCGACGGCCGACTCCCGGTCCCCTTCGGGCAGTTCATCGTCAAGGTGCACGGCCGGTGCAATCTGGCCTGCCACTACTGCTATCTCTACGAGGGCCCCGACCACACCTGGCGTGCCCGCCCGGCCGCCGCCGCACCCGCCGTCCTGGACCGCACCGCGGACCGGATCGCCGAACACGCTGCGGCCCACGGACTGCACAACCTCGCCCTTGTCCTGCACGGCGGCGAACCCCTCCTCGCGGGCGCCGACCGGCTGGCCGCCCTGGCCGACCGGGTGCGCGACCTGGTGCCCGCGGACTGCACCGTCCACACCACCGTGCAGACCAACGCCACCCTGCTCACCGACGCGCGCGTCGCCACCCTCGCCCGGCACGGCATACGCATCGGCATCAGCCTCGACGGCGGTCTGGCCGTCCACAACACCCGGCGCACCGACCACGCGGGACGCCCCTCCTGGCCCGCCGCCTCGCGCGGCGCCCGGCTCCTCGCCGACCGGCACCCCGGCGCGTACGCGGGCATCCTCACCGTCGTCGACCCGCGGACCGACCCGATCGAGATGTACGAGTCGCTGCTCGCCCTGCGTCCACCGGCCGTGGATCTGCTGCTGCCGCACGGCAACTGGACGAACCCCCCGCCGGGCCTGCCCGATGCGGGGACGGCCCCCACGGTGCCCGGACCGGGCCGCCCGACCCCGTACGGCGACTGGCTCACCACCGTCTTCGACCGCTGGTGGCCGGCCGGACGGCGGGAGACCCGGATCCGGCTCTTCGAGGAGTGCATCGCCCTGCTGCTGGGCCTGCCCGCCGCCACCGAATCCCTCGGCCTCACCCCGCTCAACGCGATCGTGATCGAGACCGACGGGACGATCGAGCAGGTGGACTCCCTCAAGTCCGCCTACGACACAGCCGCCGCCACCGGGCTCGATGTCTTCCGCCACACCTTCGACGACGCCCTGTGCCACCCCGGCGTCGCCGCCCGCCAGGCAGGGGCCGACGCACTCGCCGCCGCCTGCCGCGCCTGCCCGCTGCTGACCGTCTGCGGCGGCGGCCACTACGCACACCGCTACCGCGCAGACAACGGCTTCACCAACCCGTCCGTCTACTGCGCCGATCTCGAACGGCTGGTGCGCCACATCGCGGGCCGGCTGTACGACGCAACCGCAGGAGCGAACCGATGAGCCCCCCACTCCCGGACCACATGCTGCGCCAACTGGGCCGCACCGAGGGCGACGCCGACACCCTCCACGTCCTCGTACGCGACCAGGACACCCGCCGACTCCTCCTCCTGCGCGCCCTGCTGGACGCAGCCGAGGCCGCCCCCACGACCGTCTGTCCGCCCCGGGCGCTCGACCGGCTGCACCAGGACTGGGCGCTGCTGGAGACGGCCGAACGCGCCGACCGCGCCGCCGTGCGCACGGTCCTGTTCCATCCCCTCGCCGGGCCCTGGGCGCAGCGCTGCCTTCGCGGTCTCACCGGTGCCACCTCCGGCGCCGGACTCCCGGCAGACCTCGACCACTTGAGCGCACTCGCCGCTGCGGCGGCGATCCGCGGCGGGGTCGCGTTCGGCACCCGGCTCACCGCTCGCGACGGGCTGCTGTCCCTGCCCACCCTGGGGGCTCTGCGCATGCCCCCAGGAGCGGTGGATATCGACGTCTCGGACGGCGGGGTGACGGTGTGCCGGCCGGCCGGCGGGCCGTCCCTCACCGTGCATGCGCACCGGGACGGTACGACCAGCTCGCCCGACCCCCGCTGGCTGCCCGTCCACGCCCTGCCCGCCGTGCTGCCCGGCGTCGGCCCCGTGCCCCTGGACGACCTCGATCCGTACCGCACCGACGGCAGTGGACCGGAGCGGCACGGACTGAGCGCCGCCACCCGTACCGACGACCACGAACGCAAGGCCTGGACCGAGTCCTGGTCCGGAGTGGAACCCCTGCTCCGCATCGGCGGCGAGCACCGCCTCACCGAAGCGGCCGTGCTGCTGCGCTGCCTGATACCGCTCGGCCGGCCCCCCGGCTCCGCGCCCACCGGCGACGGCGCGGCGCACTGCAGCGGCACCAGGCGTGAGGCGTTCGGCGCCGTCCTCAGCAGCAAGCCGGCCACCCCTGCCTACTTCGCCTCGACCCTCGTCCATGAACTCCAGCACACCAAACTGGCCGCACTCGGCGCCCTCGTACCGCTGCACCACGAGGACGCGACACCACGCCACTTCGCCCCCTGGCGTTCCGACCCCCGGCCCTTCGACGGCCTCCTCCAGGGCGCCTACTCGCACATCGCGCTGGCCGACTACTGGCAGCGGTTCGCGCTCGGCGCGCAGCGCGTCACCCATCGCGACCTGGCCTGGGCCGAGCACGCCCGCTGCCGCGAACAGGTCGGGGCCGTACTGCCCGTGCTGGCCGGATCGGCGGCACTTACCCGCGAAGGCCGGGTGCTGGTCAACGAGATGATCACGCTCTACCACCGTCTGGACGATTGTCCGCCTCCCACGGGTCATCTCGCGTGCGCGCAGGCGTACGTGGCCACCGCCAAGGTGATATGGCAGCAGAGGAACGGCTCGCGAAGGCAGTGAGAGGCCCCGTGATACCGGCCGGAGCGACCATGCTCCGGTGTATGTTGACAAGGCTCGTATCGAGGCAGGGAGCGGCTGAATGCCCGGAACGCGTAAGCAAGTTGGAGCAACCGGGGCGCAGACCGTCACCATCAGTTTCGCCGGTTTCAACCGCGCCTGGGCGGCGTGGATCGGAGACCGTCTGGAGCGCCGTGGAGTGACGGTCGTCCAGCAGCGCTGGGACCCGCCGGTCGAGGTTCCGCTGGAGGAGTCGCTGCGGGACCTGACGCTGTCACGCGGCAGCGTCCTGGTGATTCTCAGTGACTGGTACTTTCAGCTCGGCCCCCGCAGTCACGACGAGTGGAACAGGGCCCTGCGCGAGGTCGTCGCCCCCGCCCCCGACCGCTTCGCCGCCGTCTCCGTCACCACCTCCGCGCTGCCCGGCGCCACCTCGGTCCTCGGCGCGGCCGACCTCACCAACGTCGGCGCCGGCGAGGCCGAACGGCGGCTCCTCGTCCGCCTGGGCCTGCCCACCGACCCGCTGCCCGACTCCGCCGGGGCCGGGCAGGGACCCCGGTATCCGGCCGACACCCCCGAGGTGTGGGGCGGGGTGCCGCGCCGCAACACCCGGTTCACCGGCCGTGAGGAGCTGCTCAGCAAGGCGTACCAGGCCCTTCAGGACGCCGGGCACGGCGCCGGAGTCGTGACGCTGCACGGCATGTCCGGCGTCGGCAAGACCCAGCTGGCCGCCGAGTACGTCTACCGCTTCGGTTCCGAGTACGACGTCGTGTGGTGGGTGCCCGCCGACCGCCGTGTCCTCTATCGCCAGAAGCTCGCCGAACTCGCCCCTGAACTGGGCCTGTCCACGGGTGCCGAGTACGGCGAACGGCTGCGCGCGGTACGGGACGCGCTGCGCCGCGGCGAACCGCACTCCCACTGGCTCCTCGTCCTCGACGGCGCCGACGAGCCCGAACACATCTGGGACCTGGTGCCGACCGGCCCCGGGCACGTCCTGATCACCTCCCGCAACCCGGAGTGGAGCGAGCACAACAGCAACCTCGTCGAGGTACCGGTCTACGACCGCGAGGAGTCGGTCGCCTTCATCCGCCGCCGGGCCCCGCGCCTGACCCCGGCCGAGGCCGATCAGCTCGCCGAAGCCCTCGAAGACCTTCCGCTGCTCCTCGCCCAGACCGCCGGCTGGCTCAATGACTCCGACATGTCGGTCGAGGAGTACATCGAGCTCCTCGAAGGCGGCATCGACCAGGACGTCGTCAAGGTCTCCGCGGACTTCCCGCTCGCCTTCCAGACCGCCTGGTCGATACTGCTGAACAAGCTCAAGGACACCGTCCCCGAGTCCGTCGACCTGCTGCGCCTGTGCAGCTTCTTCGCCCCAGGCTCCATCCCCGTACGGCTGCTGAAGGAAATGCCCCCCGGCGAACTGCCGGAACAGCTCTCCGGCCTGATGAACGACCCGCTGCTGTGGAACAGGGCGATCGGCCAGCTCCGCCAGTACTCCGTGGTCCGTCTGGAATCCCACGAATCGGTCGTCGACGAGGCGTCGTCCGGCGAATCGCTCTACATGCACCGCATGGTCCACCAGATCGTCGGCAAGGACATGCCGGAACGCGACCGCCGGGAGTTCATCGACGTGGTCCGCCGGGCGCTCGCGGCCGCGGACCCCGGCCGGCCCACCGACACCCGTCTGTGGCCTGCCTACGCCGAGATCACTCCGCACCTGAAATGGGCCGACGTGCTCAAGAGCACCGACCCGGCGGTGCAGACCCTGGTGCTCAACTGCCTGCGCTACATGTACCTTTCCGGCGAGTACCGGGCCGGCATCAAACTCGGCGCGCGTGCCATGAAGGCGTGGCGGGAACTCCTCGGCCAGGACCACCCCAGGGTCTGGGACCTCAGCTACCACTACGCCAATCTGCTGCGGGCCGTAGGTGACTACGCCGGTACGGAAGCCATCGAACGGGCCGCCGTCGACCATCTGCGCGCCGAACGCGGCGCACAGGACCTGGAACACCTGCGGGCCGCCGGCGGCCTCGCTGCCGACCTGCGGGGCCTCGGCCGCTACGACGAGGCGCTGGAGATGTCCGGGTGGATCCTCGCCGCCTACCGCGAACTGCTGGGCGACCAGGACTCACGCACGCTCAACGCGCAGAACAACCTGGCCATTTCGCTGCGGTTGCTCGGCCGGTACGGGGAATCCCTGGAGCTCAACCGGCGGACTCTGGAGGCCCGGCGGCAATTGCTGCGTCCGCGTCACAGCTGGACGCTCTACTCCGAGATCAACTACGCCACCGACCTGCGCCTGCTCGGCCGCTACAGCGAGGCCGAATCGCTCCAGAGCCAGAGCGCCCGCGTCCACCGGCTCGTGATGGGGCACGACAATCCGCAGACCCTGAGTGCCGAACACAACCTCGCCCTCTGCCAGTACCGCTCGGGGGAGCGTGCCAGGGCCGCGGCGCTGTTCACCCGGGTCCTGGAACGCAGCGAACGCGTGCTGGGCGAGGACGACCCGCTGACCATGATGTTCGCGGCCGGCCAGAGCTGCTTCGCCCGTGAGCACGCGGACATCGACCAGGCCAGGGACATAAGCGAGAAGGTCGTCCGGGGCTATGCGGGCATGCTCGGCGAAGAACACCCGTATGTGGCGGGCACCCGCGCCAACCATGCCCTGATCCTGCGCAACGTGGGGGAGCGGGATCACGCGTACACCCTCCTGGAGGAGGCGCTCGCCGACATGATCCGGGCCGTGGGTGAGCACCACCCCTGGACCCTGGGCTGCGCGATCAACGCCTCGGCGCTGCGCAACCTGGTGGGCGACCCGGAATCGGCCGCCGCACTGACGGAATCGATCATTGCCAGGGCCGTCGAGGTCCTCGGCCGGACCCATCCGCTGACTCTTTCCGCCCGGATCGCGCACGCCGCGGACCTGCGAGGTGTCCGGGACCGGCGGCGAGCCGAAAAGGTCGAGAGCGAGGCACTGGACGACCTGGCGGCCACACTCGGCGCCCAGCACGTCCATACGGTCTCGGCGCGTTCCCGCAACCGTCCGTTCTGGGACTTCGAGCCCCCGATCATCTGAACCGTACGCACGCCGAAGGGCCCGGCCCCGCGATCAACTCGCGGAACCGGGCCCTTCGGCGTGCGTACAGCGACCGGTCAGGCCTCGAAGACCTCGGCGACCAGCTGTGCCTGCTCGGCCTGGTGGCGCTTGGCCGAGCCGACCGCCGGGGACGAGCCGTGCGGCCGCGAGATGCGGCGCAGGCGCTCACCGTGCGGGACGTCGGCGCCGACGGCCAGGTCCAGGTGGTCGATCAGGTTCAGGGCGATGAACGGCCAGGCACCCTGGTTGGCCGGCTCCTCCTGGGCCCAGAGGTACTTCTCGGCGTTCGGGTACTTGGCGATCTCGGCCTGCAGCTCGGCACCCGGCAGCGGGTACAGGCGCTCCAGACGGATGATCGCGGTGTCCGTGACGCCACGCTTCTCGCGCTCGGCCTCGAGGTCGTAGTAGACCTTGCCGGCGCAGAAGACGACCTTGCGGACGTCGCTCGCGTTCACCGAGTCGTCGCCGATCACCGGGCGGAAGCCGCCGGTGGTGAACTCCTCCGCCTTCGACGCCGCCGCCTTGAGGCGGAGCATCGACTTCGGGGTGAAGACGACCAGCGGCTTGTGGTGCGGGTTGTGCACCTGCCACCGCAGGAGGTGGAAGTAGTTCGACGGCAGGGTCGGCATGGCGACCGTCATGTTGTTCTGCGCGCACAGCTGGAGGAAGCGCTCCGGGCGGGCGGACGAGTGGTCCGGGCCCTGGCCCTCGTAGCCGTGCGGCAGCAGCAGCGTGACGCCGGAGGTCTGGCCCCACTTCTGCTCGGCCGAGGAGATGAACTCGTCGACGACGGTCTGCGCGCCGTTGACGAAGTCACCGAACTGGGCCTCCCAGATGACCAGCGACTCCGGACGGGCCAGCGAGTAGCCGTACTCGAAGCCCATCGCCGCGTACTCGCTGAGGAGCGAGTCGTAGACGTTGTAACGGGCCTGGTCGTCGGAGAGGTAGAGCAGCGGGGTGTAGTCCTCGCCGGTCACCTGGTCGACGAGGACCGCGTGCCGCTGGCCGAAGGTGCCGCGGCGGGTGTCCTGGCCGGCGAGCCGGACCGGGGTGCCCTCCATCAGCAGCGAACCGATGGCCAGGGTCTCGCCCATGCCCCAGTCGATCGTGCCGTTCTCCACCGACGACGCGCGACGCTGCATCTGCGGCATCAGACGGGGGTGGACGGTGATCCGGTCGGGGATGTTGACCTGGGACTCCGCGATGACCTTCACGACCTCCTGGGAGACCGCGGTGGTCACGGCGACCGGGAACTCGGGCTGGACCTCGGGGGTGTGTGCCGGAGCCGGCAGCGAGGTGGCCTCGCGGACCTCCGCGAAGACCTTCTCCAACTGGCCCTGGAAGTCCTGGAGGGCCTGCTCGGCCTCTTCCAGCGTGATGTCGCCGCGACCGATGAGGGACTCGGTGTAGAGCTTGCGCACCGAGCGCTTCTTGTCGATCAGGGTGTACATCTGCGGGTTGGTGAACTCCGGGTTGTCGCCCTCGTTGTGACCGCGGCGGCGGTAGCAGATGAGGTCGATCACGACGTCCTTGTTGAACGCCTGCCGGAACTCGAAGGCCAGGCGCGCGACACGGACGACGGCCTCGGGGTCGTCACCGTTTACGTGGATGATCGGCGCCTCGATCATGCGCGCCACGTCCGTGGCGTACATCGAGGAGCGCGAGGACTCCGGGGCGGCGGTGAAGCCGACCTGGTTGTTGATCACCACGTGCACGGTGCCGCCGGTGCGGTAGCCGCGCAGCTGCGACATGTTGAGCGTCTCGGCGACGACGCCCTGGCCCGCGAAGGCCGCGTCGCCGTGGAGCGCGACGGGCAGGACCGTGAAGTCCGTGCCGCCCTTGTTGATGATGTCCTGCTTGGCGCGGGCGATGCCTTCAAGGACCGGGTCGACCGCCTCCAGGTGCGAGGGGTTGGCGGCCAGCGAGACCTTGATCTGCTCGCCGTCCAGACCGGTGAAGGTGCCCTCGGCGCCCAGGTGGTACTTCACGTCGCCGGAGCCATGCATCGACCGGGGGTCGAGGTTGCCCTCGAACTCGCGGAAGATCTGCGCGTACGACTTGCCGACGATGTTCGCCAGCACGTTCAGCCGGCCGCGGTGGGCCATGCCGATAACGACCTCGTCGAGGCGGGCCTCGGCGGCGGAGTCGATGACCGCGTCGAGCAGCGGGATGACGGACTCGCCGCCCTCCAGCGAGAACCGCTTCTGACCGACGTACTTGGTCTGCAGGAACGTCTCGAACGCCTCGGCCGCGTTCAGCCGGCGCAGGATGCGCAGCTGCTCCTCGCGCTCGGGCTGCTGGGTGCGCGTGCGCTCCACCCGGTCCTGGAGCCACTTGCGCTGCTTCGGGTCCTGGATGTGCATGAACTCGATGCCGGTGGTGCGGCAGTACGACTCACGCAGCACACCGAGGATGTCGCGGAGCTTCATCATCGACTTGCCGGCGAAACCGCCGACCGCGAAGTCCCGCTCCAGGTCCCACAGGGTGAGGCCGTGCTCGGTGATGTCCAGGTCGGGGTGCTTGCGCTGGCGGTACTCCAGCGGGTCGGTGTCGGCCATGACATGGCCGCGTACCCGGTAGGAGTGGATCAGCTCGAAGACCCGCGCGGCCTTGGTCACGTCGTTGTCGTGCGAGGCGTCGATGTCCGTGAGCCAGCGGACCGGCTCGTACGGGATGCGCAGCGCCTTGAAGATCTCGTCGTAGAACTCGTTCTCGCCGAGGAGGAGCTGGGCGACGATCCGCAGGAACTCGCCGGAGGCGGCGCCCTGGATGACCCGGTGGTCGTACGTCGAGGTCAGCGTCATGACCTTGGAGATGCCCAGCTTGTTCAGGGTGTCCTGGGAGGTGCCCTGGAACTCTGCCGGGTAGTCCATCGCGCCGACGCCCATGATGAGGCCCTGTCCGGGCATCAGGCGGGGCACCGAGTGCACGGTGCCGATGCCGCCGGGGTTGGTCAGCGAGGCGGTGACTCCGGTGAAGTCGTCCATGCCGAGCTTGCCGTTGCGGGCACGACGGACGATGTCCTCGTAGGCCTGCCAGAACTCGAAGAAGTTGAGCGTCTCGGCCTTCTTGATGGCCGCGACGACCAGCTGGCGGTCGCCGTTCGGCTTCACCAGGTCGATGGCCAGACCGAGGTTGACGTGCTCCGGCTTGACCAGGGTCGGCTTGCCGTCCTTCAGCGCGAAGGAGTGGTTCATCGCCGGCATGGCCTTGAGGGCCTGCACCATCGCGTACCCGATGAGGTGCGTGAAGGAGATCTTCCCGCCCCGGGCGCGCTTGAGGTGGTTGTTGATGACGATGCGGTTGTCGAAGAGCAGCTTCACCGGAACGGCGCGGACGGACGTGGCCGTCGGCAGCTCCAGCGAGGCGTTCATGTTCTTCGCGACGGCGGCCGACGGGCCGCGCAGCGTCACGTACTCCGGTCCTGCCGGGGCTTCGGTGGCCTCGGCCGCGGCGGGCTTGGCCGGGGCAGGCGCGGCGGCCTTCGCGGCCGGAGCCGGGGCTGCCTTCGCCGGGGCTGCCGGAGCAGCGGCGGCGGGAGCGGCCTGTGCGGGCGCCGGAGCCGCGGGTGCGGCGGCCTTCGCGGCCGGAGCCGGGGCCTGCGTCCCAGTGGCCTGGGGTGCGGTGGCCTGGGGTGCGGTGGCGGCCGGGGTCACCGCGGCTGCGGCGCCGGGAACGGGCTTGTCCGCCGTGCCGGACGTACCCGGCTTGTAGTCGGCGAAGAAGTCCCACCAGGCGCGATCGACCGAACTGGGATCCTGGAGGTACTGCTGGTAGATCTCGTCGACGAGCCACTCATTGGGGCCGAAAGCCGCAGCCGGGTTCGAACCCGGGTTGGCTTGGTCGGTCGAGATGCTCGAGTTACTGGGGGACTGAGACGACACGGCGGCAACCGCCCTCTTCCGCTTCACAAGGTGATGGACAGCGGAAATCAAGGCTACGCCTCCCCAGCCGTTCCATGCAGGCCGGGCCGGTCTTCGTCGTGCAAGTCACATCGGAAGGCGGGTTTCGGTGCAGGAAATGGCGGGAAATAAGCATGGTTCCGCTTCACTTCGGGTACGAGAGGCCGCAGCTACGGCCCCCTGGACCGTACCCCTTGCACAGAACACGCAGAACGTGCCCTTCCGGTTCGAACCCTACGTCAACCTCGCGGTTGCCGGGTCCCCGGAAGAGTGACCTGGATGCGGCAGCCGCGAGCAGATTCGGCCACGCCGATTCGTCCGCCGTGCAGATCCACCGCCCAGCGGGCGATCGCCAGGCCCAGGCCCGTACCGCCGTCGCTGCCCGGACCGTGCGGGGACGGTACCTCGCCGCGGTTGAAACGCTCGAAGACCCGGTGCCTCTCGGACTCCGGAATGCCCGGGCCCTCGTCCAGAATCTCCAGTGCCAGGGATTCCGGTCCGACCCCGCGCCGGGCCAGCACGGTGACCCGGCCGTGCGGCGGGCTGTGCTTGACAGCGTTGTCGACCAGATTGGCCACCACCTGGTGCAGCCGTTCCGCATCCGCGTGCGCGGTCAGCTCGGGCGGCGACACGTCCAGATGCAGATGCACGTCCTTGCGGGTGTGGTTCCCGGAACCGGAGGGCAGCCGGCGGTGCGAGGCGGCGAGGTTCGCCTCCTTCAGCACACCCGAGAGATACGGCCACACCTCGAAACGGCGGGCCTTCAACGTGACGACCCCGTTGTCCAGGCGGGACAGGTCCAGCAGCGTCTCCACCAGCCCGCCGAGCCGCTCGGTCTGCTTCAGCGCCGTACGCATGGTCTCCGGATCGGCCGAGGACACCCCGTCCACGACGTTCTCCAGCACGGCTCTCAGCGCCGCGATGGGTGTCCGTAGCTCATGCGACACATTGGCCACCAGCTCCTTGCGGTGCCGGTCCACGGCCTCCAGATCGTCCGCCATGCGGTTGATCGTCTGGGCCAGATCACCGAGCTCGTCGCGCCGGCCGGCGCCGCTCACCCGTCTGGTGTAGTCACCGTGCGATATCGACCGGGCCACGGTCGTCATCTCGTCCAGCGGCGCAGTCAGGCCGTGCGCCACGAACTGGGTGATCAGCAGGGTCGCGATCACCGAGAACACCGTGATGAAGCGCAGCTCGGTCCTGGTACGCACGGCCACCATCAGCAGCCCGGTGGTGATGAACACCGAGACCACCACGAGCGTGCCCAGCTTGGCCTTGACCGAGAAAGGGCGCAGTCCGGAACCGGGCCGGGTCATGGCGCCGGGGTCTCCAGGGCGTAGCCGACACCGTGCACGGTACGGATCCGCTCCGCACCGATCTTCCGGCGCAGCGCCTTGATGTGGCTGTCGACGGTACGGGTGCCGGAGGCGTCCGCCCAGTCCCAGACCTCGGCCAGCAACTGCTCCCGGGAGAGCACCGCGCGCGGGGTATTGGCCAGGCAGACCAGCAGATCGAACTCGGTCGGCGTGAGGTGGACGTCATCGGCGCGCACCCGGACCCGCCGCTGCGCGTGATCGATCTCCAGCTCACCGAGGCGCAGTATGCCGCTGCGCGGCGTCACCGCGGCCAGCGCCGCACGCTCGACCCGGCGCAGCAGGACGTGCACCCGGGCCGCCAGCTCGCGCATCGAGAACGGCTTGGTCATGTAGTCGTCGGCGCCGACCCCGAGGCCGACCAGCATGTCGGTCTCGTCGTCCCTGGCGGTCAGCATCAGCACCGGCACCGGCCGCTGGGCCTGCACACGGCGGCAGACCTCCAGGCCGTCGAAGCCCGGAAGCATGATGTCGAGCACCATCAGATCGGGCTGCCAGGCCTCTGCCGCGTCCACGGCCGCGGGCCCGTCGAGTGCGGTCTGCACCAGAAAGCCCTCGGCCCGCAGCCGGGCGGAAATGGCATCGACGATCGTGGCGTCGTCCTCGACCACCAGCACCCGGCGCTGCGCGCCCGGGGTGGCCGCGACACCGTTATGGGTGGTGTGTGTCTGTTCCATCGCCCCGCCCCTGCCCGCTTTCACGGGGGCCATTCCCCCGGACGCACGGTCTTCGCTTGTGGATTTCGTGGGTGGTGAATCCCGTTACCGGTCAGCAGCGTAAAGGCAGCGGACCGCTCTCGGCTACGCAGGGTGTAGCGGCTTGGACGCGACGAAGCGGCGGAGTGTCGGCCTTGTGGCGCTTGGCCCCGGGGCTTGCGGGGGCTGAGGGCGTCCGGCAGCGGGTTTCAGACTGTCCGAAGTGCGAGATGAACCACGTCGGGAACACCTCGGGCAACACTGACCTCTTCGGTCCTTACCCCGCTGAACCCGGCATTCCGCAAGGCTTGTTCGAAGTCGGCGGACGGTTGGGCGGACCACACCGCGAGAACGCCGCCCGGTGTCAGCCGCTCCCGGCAGTCCACCAGACCGGCGGGGGAGTACAGGCTCGTGTTGCCCTCGGTGACGGTCCAGTCCGGTCCGTTGTCGATGTCCAGACACAGTGCGTCGTAACGGTCCGTAGTCGTACTCAGGTACGAAATGAGATCCGTCGTCAGGATCGCGGTCCGCGGATCGGCGAGCGCCGCACCGGAGATCCCGGCCAGCGGCCCGTCAAGATGCCAGTCCACGATCGCCTGCTCCCGCTCGACGACGGCGATCCGCCCCCACCGCGGCTCGGCGGCGGCCCGGACGAGCGAGAACCCGACCCCGAGCCCCCCGATGAGCACCGCCGGTGCCGCCCGGTCGGCGGGCAGTGCGGCCAGCGCCGCGTCGATCAGCAGCCGCTCGGAACGCCCGTCGGAGGTGTCCATCAGAAAGCACCCATTGGCGATGATCTCGAAGTCGTCACCCCGCTCCCGCAGAACGACCTCGCCGTACGGGCCTTCGCGGCGGTCGAGCGTGACAGGGGCGAGGGTCTCGGGGCCGTGGCTGTCGGGCATGGCGCGGATCTCCGGTCGATGGCGGACACGGTCCTGCCATCCTGGCTGCTCGAAGCGGCCGGGGCCAGCGGATTGCGGGCTCCGCCCGATCCGTCCGGGGGAGCGTGCGCCGTCGCGCGGCCTGGGGTGTGCGCCGTCGCGGGTTACGTGCTCTCCGGGCGTGTGCCGCCGAGATTTACGTGCTCTGCGGGCGTGCGCCGCGCACCGCGAGGAGGACCGCCCCGACCGCGTACATCGCCAGGGCCACCGCCCACGCCGCACCCTGCGGACCCGGCTGCATCGGCCAGGCCCACACCGCCGCCGCGCCGCCCGGAGTGCCGGGCGCCGCCAGGTAGACGGCGCTCCCGTAGACCGTCATCGGCAGCCAGCTCAGCCGGGCACCGATCAGGGCGGCGGAGGCCGCGGCCACCCCGGTCGCGCCGAGCATGTTGCGCACCATGCCCGGTGCGCCGAACGCCTCCGGGTGCCCGGGGACCGCCAGCGCGAGCGCCCCGCTCGTCAGCACGGTCAGGGCCAGCAGATGCAGCAGCCGGCGCGGCCACCAGCGGCGTACGGCGGTCCGGTCCAGCTCGTCGCTGTGCGCGTGCAGGCTGGTGCTGATCGCGGCGGAGGCGAGCAGCGGGGCCAGCACGATGACCGGGATACGGGCGGTGTGGTCGAAGTGCGGCTGGTCCTGCAGCCAGTGGGCCGCCCAGGCGGCGACGAGGACGATGCAGGTCAGGGCGGCGAGGGTGAGGGGGAGGGCACGGGAGCGGATATAGAGGAGGGGGAGTGCGGCGTGGGCCGGCCGATGGTTCACAGGACCGGTACCTCCGAGGGCGTGCAGCGCTGCGGGGTGGCCAGGAAACGCCCGAGCCAGGCCTTGCGGTCGGCGTCCGGCATGGCCTTGAGGCGGGCGAGATAGCGTGAATTCGGAAACCCCGGCGAGTCTTCGCCGGTCAGCCAGCTCTGCACCGCGTCGGCCGTGCGTACCATGCGCTCGGCCTCCTTCTTCCGGTCCTTGTCGCGCGGGCCGGCCTGGCAGTCGCGGTTCACCAGACCCAAGGCGGTGTCCGAGGCGTACCTGCGGGGATCCGTCAGCCGGTTCCGTGTGATGCCCCAGCCGCGCGTCACGTGCGCGAGTCCGGCTTCGCCGTCCTTCGGGCGGGACTGGGAGTCCACGTATCTGGCGGGCGCGCCCGGGACTCCCTCCAGCCGCGAGAACATTCCTGCCAATGCCTCGGACACCTGGGGCAGTATCGGGGAGTCGGACGCGTTCAGGCAGATCTGCGGCGTGCCGGGGCCGGCCTTCGAGCAGACCCTGCGGGCCATGGCCGGGTCGTCCCGGAACAGGTCCGCGCCCGTGTGCACGACCAGCGTCCCCGCCGCGATCGCCAGGACCAGCGGCACGACCGCGAGGTGGCGCCGCCGTGCCGCGTACGCGAGCAGCGCGGTGACCGCGATGCAGCCCGTCCAGGTCACCAGGACCGGGGCGTACCACCACACCGGCACGGACCCGTCGAGCGAGACCTCATGGGCCGGGCTCAGGAACCGGGTTGCCGAGTCGAGATAGCCCGGGAACCCGAGGCCGACGTACGCGCACACCGCCAGCACCGGGGCGATCAGCCGCCACCGCACCAACCGGCCGACGACGAACCCCACGAAGCCGATGGACAGCAGGAAACCGAGGTCCGCGGCGACGATCGAGACGGACGGACTGCCGGCCCCGGTGTACGGGGCGGTCGCCGCGAACGCCACCGTCAGCGCGAACAGATACCCGGCCGCGGCCCACAGCACGACCGGTGTCGCGGCCGTCGTCACCTGCGCCAGCCGGCTGCGCGGCACCGAGAGCAGCAGATCGGCGGTACGGCCGCGGTGCTCCCGGCCGCCCTGCCAGCAGGCGGCAGCGGCGACGAGCGGACCGGCGAGCAAGGCCGACGCCAAGTGCAGCTGGGTCTGGGTCTCGCCCCAGCTGCCCTGCCACTGGGGCGCCTTGCCCCACAGGGGAACGAGGAGGGTGAGGGCGACTGCCGGCCCGGTCCAGGGGGCGATCCCGCGCCGGAACTCGGCCCGCAGTGCGGTGTGCGCCGGACGGCGTGCCGGTGCTTCGGGGTTCGTCATCGGTGAGCCACCGCCGCCCGGTGCGCCCGCAGCGCAGCGGTGTAGCCGCGCTCGATCCGGTTGCCGTCCGGCCCGTCGGCTCCGGTGTCCTCGCCGCCGAGGGCGGTCAGCTCCTGCGTCGTACCCCGGTATGCGATGTGGCCGGCCTCGATGAGCGTCACATCGGTGCAGGCCGTGGCGACATCCTCGACCAGGTGGGTCGAGACGATCACGGTGGAAGCGTCGCCCAGTTCCCGTAGCAGCGCCCGGAACTCGACCCGCTGCTCCGGGTCGAGACCGGCGGTCGGCTCGTCGAGGAGCAGCAGGTCCGGATCGTTGACGATCGCCTGGGCGATGCCGACGCGCCGCACCATCCCGCCCGACAGGGTCTTCACCCCGGCGTCGATCCGGTCCGCCAGACCCACGCGGTCCACCGCACGCTCCACGGCGGCGGGGACCGCCGCCGCGTCCATCTCCTTGAGCCAGGCCACATAGGCGACGAACTCGCGGACGGTGAAGCCCGGGTAGTAGCCGAACTCCTGCGGCAGATAGCCGAGCCTGCGCCGGACCGCCGCCCGGCTGCGGTGGTCGGACCTCGCGCCGACCTCGCTGCCGAGCAGTTCCACCCGGCCGCCGGACGGTGCGGCGACCGTGGCGAGCACCCGGATCAGCGAGGTCTTGCCCGCCCCGTTCGGCCCGAGGAGTCCGTGCACGCCGGGTGCGAAATCGAGATCGACGGCGTCGAGTGCGGTCGTTCTGCGGTGCCGCACGGTCAGTTCCCTGAGTCTGACCGTGCTCACGACAGTGGTGCTGCTCATGCGTTCACGCTCACAATGTCTCCAGGTGGTCGAAGGATCTACGGCGTGCGGCGAGCAGCGCGGCGCACACCAGCGCCCCGGCGGCCCAGCCGCCCTGTGCGGCGGGCCCCGCGAAGTACCGCGCGGCCTCGGCCGCCGGCCCGCCGATCCCCGGGGGAGAGACGGCGAAGGCGGGCAGGAGCACCGCGGCAGCCCAGGCCGTGGCGACGGACGAGGCGCCGCTACGGCAGCCGATGTACGAACCGAGGGCGAGCGCCGCCAGCGTCATCGCCAGCCCCGGCAGCAGCCATGCCGCCGGGCCCGGCCCCGCGACGGACGGGGGCAGCGCGGCCCCGGCGACGGTGAGCACCGGGATGCTCACGCCGAGCACCGCGGCGGTTCTGGTCAGCAACAGCCGCAGCCCGCCGGACGGGGTGGCGGCGGTGATCTCGTGCATCGGGTCGGTGTGCCGTCCGTAGGAGACGACGACCCCGGCGAGCGGCAGCACCGGTGCGATGACGAGGAGCAGCGGTCGCGTCGCCGCGCCGAGCCCGGCCCCGTACCCCAGAGCGAGGGCCCCGACGGCCACCAGCACCAGTGCCAGCAGCCACGCACCGCGCAGCGCGGGCCCGGCGGCCCACAGCAGACGCCCGGTGCGGGTGGCGGCCCCGGGGAGGCGGAGGCGACCGTTCAGGACGGACCCGGTCGCGGATGCGAGGAAGCGGACCGGGTCGCTTTGGACGGGCCCGCTCTCCGGCGTTGTTTCCGCCGCCACCGCGGCCAGCACCCCCGCCCGCACCCCGTCCAGCAGCGCCGCCGCCTCCTGCCGTCCCCGTACCGCCGCCGAGACCCGTGCCGCGCACCCCCCGCACGTCTCCACGTGCTTCTCCAGGGACCAGGCGTCCGTCTCCGCCACCGAACCGGCGGCGTACCGCTCGGCCAGCTCTGCGCCCACGTGCCAGTGGGTCATGTCGTCGCCTCCCCTCATGCCGTCGCCTCCCCTCATGACGTGCCTCCCAGCGGACCGGCCTTCGGCGCCAGAAGTTCCAGCGCGGCGCGCAGCTCGCGTCTGGCCCGCATCGCCCGGGTCTTGACCGTGCCCTCCGGTATGCCCAGGAGCCGGGCCGCCTCACGGGTCGTCAGCCCGTCGATGACCGTCGCACGCAGGACCTCGCGCAGCTCCGGCGAGATCCGGTCGAGTGCGGCGCCCACCTCGCCGTACTCCAGACCGGCCAGCACCCGCTCCTCGGCGGACGGCGCGGCGGCTGCCCACTCCTTGTTCCCGGCCCGCTCGGCCTCGGCCTGTGCGGCAAGACCGGCGCGGGCGTGGACCCGCTGCGCGTCCACCAGCCGGCGCGAGGCGATCACCCAGAGCCAGCCGCCGATCTGCGCACCGCGGTGCGATCCGGCGGAGCGCCAGGCCGTCACGAAGGTGTCCTGAAGGACTTCCCGTACGGTCTCGGCATCCGCGCACCGCCTGCTCAGCCGGGCGAGCAGCCAGCCGGAGTGCCGGTCGTAGAGCGTCGCCAGGGCAGCCGTATCCCCCTGTGCGACGGCGCGCAGCAGCGCGTTGTCGTCATTTCGGTCGTCCCCCGAGGGGCGCAGCAGGCTCACACCCCTCTATCGGGCACCGGACGCGAGTCGGTTCATCGTGGCTCTTGTGGCTCACGCCATGGACGGCGCGGGGGACGATCACGGAGGGGCCCCGTGGCTGCGGGTGCTGGTGCTCGGCGGCGCCGGTGCAATGCTGCTGCACGATCGGAAGACCAGCCAGGCCGCGGAGACCATCTCGCCGTCGGTCTCAGCGACTGTCGTCTGCCATGACACGTCAGTCGTTCTGCCACGAGAAATGTCAGTGCGACCGACGGTGGCGCCGTGGATTCAGGCTGCGTCCGTGACCTGATGCCACCGCCGCCACGTGGGAGCACCGATCCGGGCGCAACGTGCCCTCGTGTGCGAGGCGGTCTTGCCGACTGGTTCGGAGACCCTGATTCCGAAGATCGAATTTCGGTCGGACTCACGCCGAAAAGAAGAGTCGTTGATCGTTTCTCTTTCCCGGGTGCCTCGCAGTAGCCCGCAGCGTATACAGCGTTTGTACGTACTGCATTGGTCAAGAGCCGGTACTGGTTCACCATGGTCAGGTTTGAGCCGGTAAGAGGTCAACTCTGGTTGCGCGCACCTCACTTGCTTATGGTGATCATCGCGTCACGCCGGGGCCCTGGCTAAGGCGTCACCAGAGCAGAGCCGCGGCACCCGGCGGGCACATGCCCCCGATGCTTCTCCGGCCTGCTCTGTGTCCTTTCGGTATCACCATCCGAAGGAGTGCACACGAATGACGAGGATGAAGTTCATCGCCGCCACGCTGCTCACTGTGGCTCTCGCGGCGCCCACGGCCACGGCCGTTGCCGCTGACGCCGTCGCCAAAGGCGCCCATGCCTGGTCTCCGGCTGACGGCGGTGACAGCGGGAAGACAGCCGTCAAGGACAACAGCAGTGACGGGGACCCGGTGAAGGCCGAGTACTACCGGGTGGACAGCTCGGAGACGAAGCGGACACTGTGGAATCACAGCGGACCGGGAACCACCGTCCACTCCGGTGACGGGTCCAGAATCTAAAAGTTCAAGGCGTGCGACGAGAACTACGGTGCGCCGGACGACTGCTCGGGCTGGGTCATCCCGTAAACCGGCTCTCCACAGCTGCTTCTGCCGCACCAGCCCGTTCGGGGCTGGTGCGGCGTTCCCTTTTCCGAGACAAGAGGCCAGATTCTGTGAAACACAGTGATTCTTCCGGGCTCCGCGTGAGTGGCCTGTGCTACAGGGTCAAGGGACGGACTCTCCTCGACAGCGTGGAACTGTCCGTGTCCCCCGGAGAGTCGGTCGCGGTGACCGGCCCGAGCGGTTCCGGCAAGTCGACCTTGCTCATGTGCATCCTCGGCCTGATCAAACCGCAGGCGGGCACCATCACCGCCGGGGGCCGGGAGATCACCGGACTCGGGTCCGCACGGCTCGCTCAGGTACGGCGGGAGACTCTGGGCATGGTGTTCCAGTTCGGTGAGCTCCTCCCCGAACTCAGCCCGGTGGAGAACGTCGCCCTGCCGGTTCTGCTCGACGGAGGGCGCCACCAGGACGCCTACCGGCGTGCGGAGGAACTCCTCGACGAGCTCGGTGTCCCCGCTGGTTCCACCCCCACCGGGATGCTCTCCGGCGGCGAGCGCCAGCGGACTGCCGTCGCTCGCGCCCTGATCACCGAGCCCGATGTCCTGCTCGCCGACGAACCCACCGGCGCACTCGACCCCGACGCCAAAGAGGGAGTCGCCGGTCTGCTGTTCACCGCCGCCCGTGACCGGGGCTGCGCACTGCTGTTGGTCACGCACGACCTGACAGTGGCCGGTCGGGCCGACCGCCGCCACGAGCTCCGCGGCGGGATCCTGGCCGCAGCGGGAGTTGTCTGATGAAGGAAAGCATCCGCACCGCAACCAAACTGATCAGGATCGGCCTTGCCGCGGGCCGCTCCACTCCCGGCGACCGCCTGCGCTGGTGGGGTCTGTTCGGCGCCGCAGCCGCCGTCGCCTTCGTCACCCTGGCGACCGTGGCCACCGTCGCCACCTATCACGGCCGTGAGACCAGAGCGGACGCCAGAGGACCGGTGATCACTTTCAGCAAGAATGCCGGCGAACTGAAGTACCGGGAGGGGATCGACGCCGTGGGCGGCAGACCCGTCTCCGTCGTGTTCGTCCACCCCCTCACACCTGAGGCTCCCGTCCCCGCCGGTGTGGCCCGCTGGCCGGGGCCGGGCGAGGTCCTGCTCTCTCCTGAACTTGTCAGGACCGGACGTGGCGAGGGGATCCTGACCCGGTACGGAAGGTTCGCCGGAACCGTCACCAACGACGGACTGGTCACTCCCTCCGAGCGGATCGCATATGTCCGGGTGGCGGAAACGCCGCCGAAGGACGATCCCAGATGGATGGACGTGTCCGCCTTCGGGAGCGGTGGCGGAGCGACGGGCGAGATGGCTGACCAGCCGCCCGTGACCTCCCCCGTCCTCGCTCTGTGGGCTTTGACAGGGGTGCCCGCCCTCGCTCTGGCTGTGGTCGCCGCGCGGGTCGGCTCCCGCACCCGTGACCGGCGCGGCAGTCTGCTGCAAGCCCTGGGCGGGACCTGGTGGCACCGGATGATCGTCAACCTCGGTGAGGCCGCGATCCCCGCAGCACTGGGAACCCTCGCCGCGTTCGTCCCGTATGCCGTGGTCTCTGTACGGGACACCCGCCTTGCACCCACCGGATACATCCTCGACCACCGTGATGTGTGGGCGGCATGGCCGGTTGCCGCGGCATCGGCAGCGATGTCCCTGCTGGTCGTACTGGGCATCGTGGTGGGCACACACCGCATTACCCGGGACGGCAGGTCCACCCGCCCCGCCTCCTTCACGTCCCGTGTTCCCGCGTGGCGCCTTGTCGTCTGTGGTGTCGGCGTTGCGCTGGTCCTGACCAGCCAGTACGTGCCCCGGAAGGCCCAGCTCGTCGTGTTCACCTGCGGGACCGTCGTGATGTGGGCCTTTCTGTCCTCCGTCGTGGCTCTCCTCACCCGCCGTCTGGGCTCCTGGCTCGCCGACCACGGGAGGCGTGGGGGGCATGCGGGCCGCATGATCGGCGGGCGGTGGACACACGCGCATCCCGGAGTGATTGTGCGTCTCGCTCTGGCCATGGTGATCGGCATCGGGATCGTCGCCCAGATGCAGGTGTGGACCAGCAGGCTCGGAGCGCACTCCCAAGCAGCCGTCGCCACGCACCAACGGATCAAGGACACGGTCATCGAAGTGACCGCCGGCACCATGACCGCGTCGCAGACAGACCGGTTCCGCTCGTCCCTGCCGACCGGATCGGTGCTGCTGAGCCGCACCTTCCACGATCCGGGACCGCCCAGAAACCCATGGGTGACCATCGGAGGATCCTGTCGCGACCTGCACACGCTGCACGTGACCTGTCGCGGCGACACCGCAGCAGCGGGAAGCAGTGCCCAGTTGGCCAACGTGGAAGAGATGCGCCGCTGGTACGGCGACCTCAAGTTCACACAGACCCCCCGGCTCAGCGTGAAGGCGGACGGCACACAGACCCTCCTCGTAGTGACCCCCACACCGGGGCAGCTTGCCGCGGTGAAGCAGGCCGCGTTCACGCTTCCCAATCCTTCGGTGCAGGTCGAGGCACTGGGCGGAAACTGGCTGGGGTCCTCGCGTCTACGCCTCCCGAACTGGATCCAGCTGTTCGGCGTCACCGGCATCCTGTTCATTCTCGTGGCCGGTGCGGTGAGCGCGGCGGCCGAGTTCGTCCGGATCCGCCACGCTCTCGCCCCGCTCTCCGTCCTGACCGGCCACCGCCGGGTGTTCCGGTCCGTGACCTCATGGCACCTGACCGTCCCCCTGCTCATCTCCACCGTTGTCACCGGGGCCGTGACCGCATGGCATTCGGTGTTCTTCATCGCCCTGGTACAGGAAGGCTCCGTCTCCTGGTCAGTCCTGGCAGTCGGCATTGCGGCATGTGCCGCGGTCTCCCTGACCGTCGGATTCCTCGGCGCACGCGCGGCAGCCCGGGCGGCTGACCAGTGGCGGCCCACAGCCGACTGAACGAAAGCACCCCACGGCCGATCCTCATGAAGGGGACCAGAAGAGTGTGCCCAACACCAACACACGATCCACGACCTGCTGACCGAGCACCCTGATACAAGGTCACGCAGGCCGATGCAAAGTCACAGGCAGCTTTGGTTTGGAAAGTGCAAGGTCTCCCCGCAATAGGACAGCGTTCGCCCGATCGCTCACAGCGAACAGACGTCGGGGAACAATGGGTGGCTCAGGAGCATTGAGTCTGCGTAACTCAACTTGACTGCCGAAGGGGAGATCATGGCTAGCGAGCCCAATGCGGTCACTCCGCTCGCCCTGCCCGTGCTGCCGCTCGACGACGAGGTCGTGCTGCCCGGGATGGTGGTGCCTCTGGACCTGTCCGACACCGATGTACGTGCCGCCGTGGAAGCCGCACAGGCCGCGGCCCGCGAGGGCGGCGGCAAGCCCGAGGTGCTTCTTGTGCCGCGGATCGACGGGACGTACACCGGCACCGGTGTCATCGGCACCGTCGAGCAGGTCGGACGGCTTTCGGACGGAGATCCGGGCGCGCTCATCCGCGGCCGTGGCCGGGTGCGGATCGGGGCCGGGACCAGCGGACCGGGTGCCGCGCTCTGGGTGGAGGGGGCGCGGATCGACGGGGTCGTCCCCGATCCACTCCCTGGAGCCGCCGCCGAGCTGGTCAAGGAGTACAAGGCACTCGCCACCAGCTGGCTGGAGAAGCGCGGCGCCTGGCAGGTCGTGGACCGGGTCCAGCAGATCGAGGACATCTCCGCGCTCGCCGACAACTCCGGTTACTCGCCCTTCCTCACCACTGACCAGAAGGTGCAGCTCCTGGAGACCGTGGACGCGGTCGCGCGGCTGAAGCTCGCCATCCAGTGGCTCGGTGAACACCTCGCCGAGCAGGACGTCGCCGAGTCCATCGCCAAGGACGTCCAGGAGGGCGTCGACAAGCAGCAGCGCGAATTCCTGCTGCGGCGCCAGCTCGAAGCCGTACGCAAGGAGCTCGCCGATCTCAACGGCGGTCCTGGCTCCGGCGCGGACGAGTCCGACGACTACCGGGCCCGCGTCGAGGCCGCCGGTCTTCCCGAGCACGTCCGTGAGGCCGCGCTCAAGGAGGTCGACAAGCTGGAGCGTTCCTCCGACCAGAGCCCCGAGGGCTCCTGGATCAGGACCTGGCTCGACACCGTCCTCGAACTGCCGTGGACCGAGCGGACCGAGGACGCCTACGACATCCGCGGCGCCCAGGAGATCCTCGACGCCGAGCACGCGGGCCTGCAGGACGTGAAGGAGCGGATCACCGAGTACCTGGCGGTACGCAAGCGGCGTTCCGACCGCGGCCTCGGTGTCGTCGGAGGACGCCGCGGCGGTGCCGTGCTGGCGCTGGTGGGCCCTCCGGGCGTGGGCAAGACCTCGCTCGGCGAATCCGTCGCGCACGCCATGGGGCGCAAGTTCGTCCGCGTGGCGCTTGGCGGTGTGCGGGACGAGGCGGAGATCCGCGGCCACCGGCGTACCTACGTCGGTGCTCTGCCGGGACGTATCGTCCGGGCCGTCAAGGAGGCCGGTTCGATGAACCCGGTCGTCCTGCTCGACGAGATCGACAAGGTCGGCTCCGACTTCCGGGGCGACCCGGCCGCCGCCCTTCTCGAAGTCCTCGACCCGGCGCAGAACCACACCTTCCGCGACCACTACCTGGAGGTCGAACTCGACCTCAGCGATGTCGTCTTCCTGGCGACAGCCAATGTGCTCGAAGCCATTCCGGAGGCCCTGCTCGACCGTATGGAGCTGGTCAGGCTCGATGGCTACACCGAGGACGAGAAGGTCGTCATCGCCCGTGACCACCTGCTCCCGCGCCAGCTGGAGCGGGCCGGTCTGGAGAAGGACGAGGTGACGCTCGACGAGTCCGCGCTGCGCAAGCTGGCCGGCGAGTACACCCGTGAAGCGGGCGTACGAAACCTGGAGCGGGCCGTCGCCCGGCTGCTCCGCAAGGTCGCGGCTCAGCACGAACTGGGCGACCGGGCACTCCCGTTCACGGTCACCGAAGCGGATCTGCGCGGTCTGATCGGTCGGCCGCACCACGTCCCCGAGTCCGCCCAGGACCCGGCCGAGCGCCGTACCGCGGTGCCGGGCGTGGCCACCGGACTCGCGGTGACCGGTGCCGGTGGTGACGTGCTGTTCGTGGAGGCGTCGCTGGCCGACCCGGAGACCGGGGCGTCCGGGCTGACCCTCACCGGTCAGCTCGGCGACGTCATGAAGGAGTCCGCGCAGATCGCGCTGAGCTTCCTGCGGTCGCACGGCGCGGAGTTGGAGCTGCCGGTCGCGGATCTGAAGGACCGTGGCGCGCACATCCACTTCCCGGCGGGCGCGGTCCCGAAGGACGGCCCGAGCGCCGGCATCACGATGACGACGGCGCTGGCCTCGTTGCTCTCCGGACGGCTGGTCCGTACGGATGTGGCGATGACCGGTGAGGTCTCGCTGACCGGACGGGTGCTGCCGATCGGCGGCCTGAAGCAGAAGCTGCTGGCCGCGCACCGGGCCGGGATCACCACCGTGGTGATCCCGAAGCGGAACGAGGCCGACCTGGACGATGTCCCCGCCGAGGTCCTGGACGCCCTGGACGTCCACCCGGTGACGGACGTGCGCCAGGTGCTGGAGATCGCCCTCGCCCCGGCCTCCGCGGCCAGGCCCGAGGAAAGGATCCCGGCCGCGGCGTAGGCGCCATGGCGTGACGGGCGTGGCACCACGTACGCGACCGGTACGGACGGCCTGCCTCCCCGGAAACGGGTGGGTGGGCCGTTCCGCGTGCGCCGGGCGTTCTCACGCTTCGGGCCGCACGGCTCAGGGGCGGTAGATGGTCCCCGGGACCGGCTCTGCGGGCGCCATCAGCTGAGGGACGGTGACGAAGGTGTAGCCCTGCTTCTTCAGCGCGTCGATGATGCCCGGCACGGCGGGAACCGTCCCCTTGTAGATGTCGTGCAGCAGGATGATGCCGTCCTGGCTCGCCTGGTCCAGGATGCGCTTCTTGATCAGCGCCGAGTCGTTCGTGGAGTAGTCCTTGGCGGTCGCGCTCCACAGGATCTGGGAGAGCCCCAGGTCCTTGCTGATGTCCGAGACGGTGTCGTCGGTACGGCCCTGCGGCGGGCGCATCAGGCGCGGCTTCTTGCCGGTGATCTCCGCTATCGCGTCCTGCGTCTTCTCCAGCTCGGTGCGTATCTCGGCTGGCTTCTTGTCTGTCAGGATCTCGTGGGACCACGTGTGGTTGGCCACCTCGTGCCCCTCGGCGGCGAGCCTGCGCACGGTGTCGGGGTCCTTCTTGACGTGGTTCTTGCCCAGCAGGAAGAAGGTCGCGTGCACCTTCTTCTCCTTCAGGATGTCCAGCAGGTGCGGGGTGTCCTTGCCGGGTCCCGCGTCGAAGGTCAGGGCTATGCACTTCGCCTTGCGGCAGTCCACCGGGCCGAAGGAGCCCTTGGCATCGGAGCCCGCGTCGCCGCGCGCGGAGGCCGGCGCGGTGGTCTGCATGGAGCAGCCGCTCAGCGTCAGAGTGAGTGCCGTCACAAGAGCGGCGGCCAACCCCGTACCGATCGACTTCGTCTTCATGGACAAGGCGGGTCACTCCTCCGTAGCTGAACAAGGCGCACGGCGTGCGGCAGAGAAGGACTATACATACGGCGTATACGCCGGGTGTATAGAGGGTCTTCGTTGTCGGCTCGGAGGGCGGAATGCCTCATCGGGGGGGCGCGAACGGGGCAGAGCCCCGGCGACCGGGTCGCCAGGGCTCTGTTGTGCGAAGCGCCGGACCGGGCGGGCGCGGCAGGCCGGCTCAGCCGTTGGCGAGAGCCTGTACGCGGTCGAGGGCGCCGTTGAAGCGGTTGTGGTCGCCCACGTACGGGCCGGACTCGGTGTACTGCCACATCGTGTAGTAGCCCCAGCCGGCCGGGAGCTCACCGACCGTGCTGTTGTAGCGGGCCACCCACAGCGGGTTGGTGGCGCCGAAGCTCGCGTTGTTGCCGGTGCAGGTCGTCCACCAGCTGGTCGAGGTGTAGATGACCGCGTCGCGTCCGGTGCGTGCCTTGTAGGTGTTCACGAAGTCGCGGATCCAGGACACCATGGCCGACTGGCTCTTCCCGTAGCACTGGTTGCCGTACGGGTTCCACTCGATGTCGAGCACGCCGGGCAGGGTCTTGCCGTCCCTGGACCAGCCGCCGCCGTGGTCCACGAAGTAGTTGGCCTGCGTGGCGCCGCTCGTGGTGTCCGGGGTGGCGAAGTGGTACGAGCCCCGGATCATGCCGATGTTGTATGAGCCGTTGTACTGCTGCGCGAAGTAGGGGTTCGTGTAGTACGTCCCCTCTGTGGCCTTGACATAGGCCCACTTCACGCCGCTGTTCCAGAGCGTGCTCCAGTCGACGTTGCCCTGGTGGCCGCTGACGTCCACGCCTTCGGTCTGGACGGCGCGGGTGTCACGCGGCAGTCCGCCCTGACCGTCGTGGGCGACGACTCCCATGCCCATCGTGGCCGTGCCACGTGCGGGCTTCTTGGCGGCCGCGGCGGTGTCGTGGGTGCCTGAGGCGCTCGCCGCGCCGGGCAGGGTGAGGAGGAGGGAAAGGGCTGCGAGCAGGGTTCCGGCCGCGGCGAAGTGCGAGCGACGGGATGTTCCGGATCTGGATCTGAGCACCGGCATGTGAGTGCCTCCGAGGACTTGGTGGGGGGACGTGCTGATCCCAGGGGGACGCTGGGCGAACCCCTGTCGACATGTCATGGTGTGAACATGCCATGCGCGACGCTACGCACGTAGACCCGTGCTGCGGAAGGGGGTCTGGGTGCTGCCGTTGGTCTACGCCTGCGAAATACTGGCCAAGCTGCGGCGATGACCAGTGGCGGAAGAAACTTTCAGCGGCAGGAAAGCTCATGAGGGGTGTTGACGTGCACGGGAGCGAAAGCGGTAGTGAACCCGGCGCGACCGGAGAAAGTGGTGTGGACCACGCATTCCTTGCGCTGGAGCGGGAGTTGGCCGTCTTTCTGCGCCGGGCACGCGCCAACTCCGGGGAAATGGCGCGCGAGGTGCACCCCGAACTGGAGGCCGCCGCGTACGGACTTCTCGTACGGCTGGAGTCGGCCGGGCAGCAGCGGGCCACCGATCTCGCGGCCTACTTCGGGGTCGGCAAGGCGACCATGAGCCGTCAACTGCGCGCCCTGGAGGGCCTCGGACTGGTGGCGCGCGAGCCCGATCCGGCCGACGGCCGGGCCTTCCTCGTCCACCTCACCGCCGAAGGTCTGGCCCGCTACCGCAGCGTGCGCGACGCCCGCCGCGACCGCTATGTGCGCAAGCTGGCCGACTGGGACCGGGCCGAGGTGGCCGAACTGGCCCGGCTGCTGCATCACTTGAACGCCCGAGCCGAAGACTGACGCCCCGCCTCGGCCCGTCTTTCCCGGTGGGCCGTCACAGCACCGCGTAGACCGCCGTCGCGTCGTCGTGGGTCTTGCCGCGGCGCAGACATGTGCGCTCCGTGTCCGCGTCCTCCAGTGCCCGGACGCGGTCGATCAGCCCCTGCGTGCCTTCCTTGTGGAGCACTCCGAGGCATTCCGCCCAGTCGCCCTCGTGGAACATCTCGGTCCAGCGGGCCGCCCCGTCGGTCATCGCGGCCAGCGCCCGTACCTGGCCGAGAGGGGTGCGCCCGGTGACCGCGCGGGCCGCCACGGAGGGGTCGGCGGCGGCGGTGAAGAAGCCGCCCTCCTTGTTGCGTACCTGTGCGTCGGCGATCGCTTCGTCCGCCAGCGAGCCCAGCGGCAGACGGTCCAGCCGGTCGTCCAGAAGAGGGCGCACGGTCCCGTCGGGTGCCTTGAACAGCAGTACGGAATCGGAGAGCACCAGGTGCTCGATCTCGCGTTCGTCCCAGCGGGCCATGACGACCGTCGCCTGCGGCGTCCTCGCGTGAGAAAGGTCACACAGGGAACGGTGTGCATCGGCGGTGTGCCGGATGGATTCGGCCAGGATCTCCTGGAGGGTCAGATCCCGTCGCGAACCAGACAGTTCGATCAGCGAGCCGCCCAGCCGTGTGGTGAACCAGGGGACCGAGTGCACACAACCGTCGTCACCCTGAGGTGGAGTCACGCCGTCGAGCAGGACCAGCGTCCCGCCCTGGCCGGAAGCGGGCAGGGCGGTGGCGGCCCAGTCCTCGTTCGGTCGTTCGGCGCTACCGGCGACGGTGGCGAGTTCGATTCGCATACAGCCAGTCTGCACGATGCCTTCACGAGCTGTGCACTGCCCAAAATTGGCCTGTACCGGCAGGTCAGGTGGATGCCCGGAGCGGAAGGAAGGGCTCCGTGTGGCGTGCGGGCGGGCATCCTGCCAAAGCCTGGGCGGAAGTTCCAACCGACGGTCCAGGTGTGCCGGACGCACCCCAGGGGGAGACTTGTTCGTCAACTCCGGATTGATGTTCACTCGTTCAGGTGGCGGAGTGGGTGATGCGCGCCCCCCTCTCAAAAGCACTGGAATGGTCAGAAGCCGTACCAGGGGTCGGGGCGCTCGTTCATATGTGACCGTGCGTCACCTCTGCTTCAAGGGCGGACGAGTCAAGAATGCGAGCACCGGTGCAGAAGAAGCGGCCTCGGAGCAAGGGCGACAAGCACAGCGGTTCCGGGGTGACGCCTCCGGCACCCGCCGAGAGCGAGGGCACCAAACGCACCGTGCGTGTACGCAGCCGGCTGGTTGCCGGTGTCGCGGTCGTCGGTATCACCGTCATCGCCGCGGGCGCGCCCGCGGCCCTCAGCGCTTCCTCCGACCTGAACGAGTCGCAGCGGCTGGTCACTCTCGCCGAGCTGAACCAGCAGGCCATCGCGCTCGCCCACGCCCTCGCGGACGAGCGTGACGAGGTCACCGCCTACATCGCGGCGGGCCGTGACGAGAAGTCCGGCCCCAAGGCGGAGGGCAAGGGCGACCCCGGCAGCCGGAGCGCCCGCGTCGACCAGCAGGTGGACGAGATCAGGGGCGCGGCCCCGGCCGCACTGCGCCGCGACCTCTCCACCATGCCCTCCCTGCGTCGCGACGCGCTCAGCGACAAGGGCACCGCGCTGGAGGCCCATCAGGCGTACTCCGAGGTCATCGCCAAGCTCCACGACCTCGCCGACGAGCTCGCTGAGAAGACCCCGCCGCGCGCCGCCGAGTCCACCCGGGCCCCGCTCGCCCTCGGCCGGGCCACCGAGCAGGCCTCCGCCACCCGCGGGCTGCTGATCGCCGCGCTCTCCGTACCCCGCAAGGTCACGACCCCGCAGATCGACCCGGTCACCGGGCTGCCCGTCCAGACCCAGTACGACGGCAGCAGCAAGGACGACCGCACCCGTGACGAGCTGAGCGTCGCCGCCCAGCAGGCCCGGGTCCGCGAGCTCTCCTCGCTCGCCGAATTCGACCAGGCCGCGGGCTCCATCGCCCGCGACAAGCTGTCGTCGACCGTCACCGGGCCCGAGGTCAACAGCGCGGAGAAGTACCTCAACTCCCTCACCGACCGCCCCGAGCTGTCGGACTCCGACCAGCGGGCCAACAGCGAGAAGGTCGAGGCGGCACTCTCCGCCCGGATCGACCGGATGCGGGGCGCCGAGTCCGCCCTCGGCACCGCACAGGTCCAGCGCCTGGAGCAGCTGCGCGACGACGACGTCACCGCGCTCGAACTGCGCATCGCGCTGCTCGGCGGCTGTCTGCTGATCGCCGTCGGCGTCTCCACCGCCGTGGCCCGCACCCTCACCCAGCCGCTCGCCGTGCTGCGGATCGGTGCCGCCCGCCTCGCCGCGGAACCCGACACCGCCGAGCCGGTCCGCTACACCGGCCGCAACGACGAGTTCGCCCAGGCCGTACGGTCCATCAACGCCCTGCACGGCAAGCTGCACGGACTGCTCCACGAGTTCAACGGCCGCTTCGAGAGCCTGCAGACCGAGCGTGCCGAACTGGTCGCCGGACGCGAGGCCCTCACCGTCCAGCGCGCCGAACTCCAGGTCGTGACCTCCGACCTCACCGCCCAGCTGGAGCGGCTGAAGAACACGGTCCACCACACCTTCGTCAACCTCTCGCTGCGCAACCTCGGCCTCGTCGAGCGTCAGCTCGGTGTCATCGAGAGCCTGGAGGAGCGGGAGCACGACCCGGAGCAGCTGGCCACGCTCTTCAAGCTCGATCACATGGCCACGGTCATGCGCCGCCACAGCGAGAACATGCTGGTCCTCGCGGGTGCCGAGCACGGCCACGGGCACGCGGGCTCGATCCCGCTGGTCGACGTGTTGCGTGCGGCCGTCTCCGAGATCGAGCGGTACGAGCAGGTCACCATCCAGTCCCTGCCGCCGCACACCCAGATCGCCGGTTTCGCCGCGGACGACCTCAGTCACCTCCTTGCCGAACTCCTGGAGAACGCGACCTCCTTCTCGCCGCCGGACTCCCATGTCCAGCTCTCGGGCTGGCTGCTGGAGACCGGCGAGGTGATGCTCTCGGTCCAGGACGAGGGCATCGGGATGTCCGCCGTACGGATGGGCGAGCTCAACACCAGGCTCGGCGACCCCACGTTGTTCGAGGCGGGGGAGCAGAGTGCGGACGGAGCCGGGCTCGGCCTCCAGGTCACCTCTCTGCTGGCCGCGCGCCACGGCGTACGGGTCCAGCTGCGCGACCACAAGGGCACTGGGGGGGTCACGGCGGTCGTCGTCCTGCCCCAGGCCATGCTGCCGAAGGGGCCACCGGCCGCCACACCGTCGCCCGTGAAGGTCCCCGAGGGCGCGCCCGCGCTGAGCCTGCCGGGGTCGGTCGCCGAGGCCAACTCCAACGCACTGTCGGGGCGTACGCTCGCCCTGTCCGGCGACCCGCTGATCGCCGCGGCCGAGCAGACGATCCGAGAGTCCGAGGCCGCTTCCGAGCCCGAGCCCGAGCCCGAGCCCGAGCCCGGGCACGCGGCGGGCAAGGCCCCCGCGCCCGCCCCGGTCGCTGCCGAGGCCGAGACCACGATGCAGGTACGGCTCCCGGTGGTTGCGGAGTTCGCGGACACCCCCGATTCCACGGCGCCCGACCCGTACGCCATCGGCCCCGACCGCCACGAGCGCACCGCCGATGCGTCCCCGGAGCCGTACACCGCCCCGGCCCCCGCGCCTGCCCCGGAGCCGGACACCGCGCCCGCCCCGGCCCCCGCGCCCGTCGCCGACGCCCTGCCCGGCCCCCGGCAGCCGGAGCAGCACACGCAGCTGCAGCAGGAGCGCATCACGGACAAGGGGCTGCCCAAGCGCACCCCCAAGGTCGTCAAGCCCGCCACGGCACCCAGCACCGAGCGCAAGGGAAGTCTGGACAAGGAGGCGCTGCGCCGTCGGCTCGGCGGCTTCCACCAGGGCGCGAAGGACGGCCGCCGGGACGTCGAGGCGGAGATCGCCGAGATCACGGCGACCCAGCCGTTCCCCGGGGACCCCGCACAGGCCGGGCGCTCCGCGCTCACCGAGCACGGTGAGCCGGCCGACCGTAGCGACGGCCGAACCGATGAGACGGGGGACACAGTCGAGGAGGCACGCAGTTGACTGCGCCCAGCACATTCGGGCTGAGTACCGAGGCCCGGAACCTTCACTGGTTGCTGAGCAATCTGGTGGAGGAGGTGCCAGGGGTCCACTCGGTCACCGTCGTCTCGTCCGACGGGCTGATGCTGCTCTCCTCCGACCCCGGCCATCTGACCGCTCAGAACACCGGCCGGCAGGACGGCCCCAAGGGCTCCAGCGCCGACCTGGCCACCATCGTCTCCGGCATCGGCAGCCTCACCATCGGCGCCGCCAAACTGATGGACGGCGGCGGCGTCAAGCAGACCATGGTCGCCATGGACGAGGGCAGCGTCTTCGTCATGTCGATCAGCGACGGCTCGCTGCTCGGTGTGCACGCCACCCCGGACTGCGACATGAGCGTCATCGCCTACCACATGGCGCTCTTCGTCGGCCGAGCCGGACACGTACTCACCCCCGAACTCCGCAGTGAACTGCGCAAATCGATGGAGAGCGCCCAGTGACGCCCGCTGTTGAACCCGCACGCAGGCTCCCCGTCCGCGGGGCCGACCGAAGGCCCGCACGGGTCCGCCCGTACTCGCTCACCGGCGGTCGCACCCGCTTCGGCCACGTCCTGCTCGTCGAGACGTTCGTCGCCGCGCTCGAAGCACCCGAGGAGCGCCGCGAGCTGACCAACGGCAACCTGGCCACCCGCGTCATGCCGGAGCTCCAGGCCATCGTCGAAATCTGCCGTCGGATGCGTACGGTCGCTGAGATCTCCGCCCTGTTGAAGATGCCGCTCGGCGTGGTCCGGGTGCTGCTCAGCGACTTGGCCGACCAGGGAAAGATCCGCGTGTACGGGACCGGTCACGGCACCGGCCAGCCCGACCGCGCACTGCTCGAAAGGGTGCTCAATGGACTCCGCCGTCTCTGAGGCGCCGCTCTTCGCCCCGCGCCGGCCGGGGGTCAAGGACCAGGCCGAAGAATCGCTGCAGGCCTGGCAGTTGGACCACACCAGGGCCCCCATCGCCACGAAGATCGTGGTCGCGGGCGGGTTCGGCGTGGGCAAGACGACCTTCGTGGGGTCGGTCTCCGAGATCACTCCGCTGAAGACCGAAGCGATGATGACCCAGGCCAGCGAGGAGACCGACGATCTCTCCGCGACGCCCGACAAGGTCACCACGACCGTCGCGATGGACTTCGGCCGGCTCACGCTCGACGACGACCTCGTGTTGTACGTGTTCGGCACACCGGGCCAGCAGCGCTTCTGGTTCATGTGGGACGACCTCGTGCGCGGCGCGATCGGTGCGGTCGTGCTCGCCGACACCCGGCGGCTCGCCGACTGCTTCCCCGCACTCGACTACTTCGAGAGCTGCGGCCTGCCGTACATCGTCGCCGTCAACCACTTCGAGGGAACAGAGGAGTTCGAGGCGGAGGACGTCAGGGAGGCCCTGACCGTGCCTCCGCACGTGCCGGTTGTGATCATGGACGCGCGTAACAGGATCACCGTCGTCGAGTCGCTGCTGGCCCTCGTCGGCCATGCCCTCGACGCCACCCCGGCATAGGAGGGCCCTGAACATCTTGTCCGGGCTCGCGACGCCCGGCACGCACATCTGCGGCGTTGCCGAAACGGCCTAATGGCTCCGCTATGAAGCCGCTCCGGTGCCTTGCAGCTGCACGCACCGAACGCCGCTCCCTGATCCGGCCAAGATGTTCAACACCCTCATGGCTCGCACGCAACACGTAACGGAGAACCGCGATGCGGAAGATACTCATAGTCGGAGCCGGTCAGTCCGGCCTCCAGCTCGCCCTCGGACTGCAGTCCAGAGGGTACGAAGTCACCCTGATGTCCAACCGCACCGCCGACGAGATCCGTTCCGGCCGGGTCATGTCGACGCAGTGCATGTTCAACACCGCGCTCCAGTACGAGCGTGATTACCAGCTCAACTTCTGGGAGTCCCAGGCCCCGCGCATCGAGGGCCTCGGCGTCTCGGTCGCCGCGCCCGACTCGTCGCGCGCCGTCGACTGGGTCGGAAAGCTGGACGGCTTCGCCCAGTCCGTCGACCAGCGCGTGAAGATGGCCGGCTGGATGGAGACCTTCGCCCAGCGCGGTGGACAGCTCGTCATCCACGGTGCCGCCGTCTCCGACCTGGACTACTTCTCCCGCACCTACGACCTGGTGATGGTCTCCGCGGGCAAGGGCGAGCTGGTCTCCATGTTCGGCCGGGACGCGTCCCGTTCGCCGTTCGACGCCCCGCAGCGCGCCCTGGCCGTCGCGTACGTCCACGGCATGGGCCCGCGTCCCGAGCACCCCGAGTTCGACGCGGTCCGCTGCAACCTGGTCCCCGGCGTCGGCGAGCTCTTCGTGATGCCGACCCTGACCACGTCCGGCCGTGCCGACATCCTGTTCTGGGAGGGCATCCCGGGCGGCCCGCTCGACGTGTTCCAGGGCATCAAGGACCCCTCCGAGCACCTCGCCAAGACGCTGGAGCTCATGGAGCGGTTCACGCCGTGGGAGTACGCCCGCGCCACCAAGGTCGAACTGACCGACGCCAACGGCACCCTGGCGGGCCGCTACGCCCCGACCGTCCGCAAGCCGATCGGCCGGCTGCCCAGCGGCGGTCTGGTGCTCGGCGTGGCGGACGTCGTCGTCGCCAACGACCCGGTAACCGGTCAGGGCTCCAACTCGGCCTCCAAGTGCGCCAACGCGTACCTGGAGTCGATCATCGAGCACGGCGACCGGGAGTTCGACGCGGACTGGATGCAGGCCACGTTCGACCGTTACTGGGACACCGCGCAGCACGTCGTGAAGTGGACCAACGCGATGCTCGGCGTACCGCCGGAGCACGTGCTGAACCTGATCGGCGCCGCCGGCCGGCTCCAGCCGGTCGCCAACCGCTTCGCCAACGGCTTCAACAACCCGGCGGACTTCGAGAACTTCTTCTTCGACCCGGAGAAGTCGAACGCGTACCTGGCCGAGGTATCTGCCGCAGTGTAAGCGTCTGACCTGCGAAGCAGCGGTCAGTGTTGGTGAACGTCAGTGACTGTGGGCCGCCCTCGGACGGCCCACGGACGGCCCGGCCGGTCTTCATGGGTACCGCCGACGGCGACAAGTGCCTGAGCCGCAACCCGTGTTGCCCAGCAGCCGGGAGCACACGCGAATCGCCATCGCGGCGGCCTGCGGCAGGCTTCCGGTTCAGGGCTGACGGCCCAGAGACGGCACACAGCACGTCAGGGGTCCCTCGTCTGCGCGGAGTTCGCAGGTGAGGGACCTCTGACATGAGCGGCATGCATCTTCGAACCGGAGAAGACGAACGCGTACCTCGCCGACGTGTCCGGGGCCGTGTCGGCCCGACGGTCATGTGCGGGCGTCACGGGACCCGGCTGCCTACTGTTTGGGCGCCGACGACGAGCTGTACCCCGCGTCCGAGCCCGAGGACGCCCCCTGCGGGGGCTGCGGCGGCTTGTACGCGGAGAGCGGCGCGCTCTGCGGATCCGGCCGTACGGCACCCAGCAGCGGATTCGAGGCCATCGGCGAGACCTTCACCTGCGAGCCGGGCCGGGGGGCCTGCACCACCCGGCCGTTGCCGATGTACAGCCCCACATGAGTGGCCTTCGGGAAGTAGATCACCAGATCGCCCGGGCGCAGTGCGTTCAGGGGCACCTTCGGCAGCTGCCGCCACTGCTCCTGCGAGGTCCGCGGAATGACGCGGCCCGCCTTCGCCCAGGCCTGCGAGGTGAGCCCGGAGCAGTCGAACGAGTTCGGCCCCTCCGCGCCCCACACATACGGCTTGCCGACCTGCCGGATCGCGTACTTGACCGCCTCGCCGCCCGCCTGGGACGGAGACCTGGCCGAGGACAGGGACCCGGAGGCGGCCAGGGCGCCCTGAGCCTTCGCCATGCCCTGCTGTTCCAGCCGGGACAGCTCGGTGAGCTGCGTGCCGGAGAGCGTGGCCAGCTTCGCCTCGACAGCCTTCAGCCGCGACCGCACCGCGTCCCGCTGCTTCTTCTGCTCGGCGGCCAGGACCTGCTTCCGGTCCAGCACCTTGCGGGACTCGGTCGCCAGGTCGTCGGCGCGTTTCTCGGCGTCGGTGAGCCGCTTCACGGTCGCCGCCCGCCCGGCCGCCGCGTGCCGGACCACATGCTCCTGGTCCAGGAAGTGCTCGGGATCGCGGGCCAGCAGGAGCTGCATGTACGAGGAGATGTCGGACTGCCCCTGGTACTGCTCACGGGCCAACTGCCCCGCCTCGTCACGGCTGTCGGACAGCGCGATCCGGGCCGTGGCGAGGGCGGCGCCCAGCTTCTTCGCCTGCGCCTTGCGCTTCTTCAGCTCTGCCGCGGTTCCGTTGTACGTCTCGGTGGCCTCCTCGGCCTGCTGGTAAAGCTTCTGCAGCTCGGTCAGCAGTTGGGCGACGCTTTTGTTCGTGGTCGTGGGGGCGGCGGGCAGCTTCGCGGTGGGGCCCGCGGCGGGGCTCCGGTCCGCGGGTGCGGCTGCTGCCGGCGAGGTTACGACCAGCGTGGTCAGGGTCGCGGTGCAGACTGCACGCAGGACTCCACCTGACACGACATCACCTCCGGTGACGGGGCGAGTCATGAGACTTCCCCCTGAGTGAGCGAAACGCATCAAGTACGGTCACTCGGTGTCACGAGATGCAAGAACCCTGCGGTGTGGCGGCAGAAGGGTTCGCCCGGAAGGCGGTGGTTGCGCGATTCGGCTGGTGCTGTGGCCGGAACGGTTTGCCGGGAAGCTCGCGGCGTTCGGTGTGGTGCATCGCAAAAGGGAGGATCCCCCTCGCACCGGACGTACTCGAGGTGGTGCGACAACGCAGGAAGGTGCCGTGCGGGGCGTCGCGAGCCGGCGAACCTTTCCGGTCTCAGGCGACCGGGAAGGCGTAGAAGATCCGGTCGCGCTGGACCACGGCGGTCTTTCCGACCGCCAGCACCCGGTACGCAGCGGTGACCGTGGGCCCCTTCGGGTCCTGGGACCCGATGTCCTGGAACTTCCACAGCCGTCGCCCGTCGTCCGCCGCGAATGCGGTGACCTGGGCCCTGCCCGCGGCCAGCAGCGTCCTGCCGGTCGTGCTGAGCGTCACCGCGGGGGCGGCGGTGCCGGGCGCCGCCTCCGTCGAGCGCCGCCAGCGCAGCCGCCCCGTCTCCCGCTCGACCGCACCCACTTCCTGGTTGCGGTTGGTGGTGTGCAGAAGCGTTCCGGTGGCGACGGGGGTTCCGTACGCGGTCCCGCTGGTGCCGTTCAGCGTCCACTTCGGCTTGCCTGAGGGGATCTCGAACGCCTGGAGGTCGTCGCCCACCGCCGCGTACAGCAGCCCCCGGCCGTCGCCCATGGCCGCGGCGTACGGTGCGACCGTGCCGAACGGCCTGCTCCACAGCAGCTTCCCGGTCTTCCGGTCGAAGCCCCGGAAGACGGCTTTCCCCTTGGCGGCCTTCACATCGCCGGGTGTCAGCGTGCCTGTGCTCTGACGTACGACGAAGTCGTCCTGCCCGACCGCGATCAGCCGGTAGACGGGGGCGGCCGGCCCGCGACCGGTGGGTACGGGGGTCCGCCACAGCTCCTTGCGCTGCAGGATGTCGTAGGCGAACAGGTACGACTTGACGACCTGAGTGTCCTTGCCGCGCTTCTTGCCCTTCTTCGCAGGCGGGGCCTTGACCGTCACCTTGTTGGAGCCGGTGAACCAGACCACCGGTCCGGACGCGCCGACGACCTTTGACACCGCGAGGTTCGGCGTCCCGGTGAACTCGTCCGCGTAACCCGCCCGGTGCGCGATCTTGCCGTCCTTCGGTGACAGCCACAGGAACTCGGACGGACCGGCGACGAAACAGAGTTCCTTCCCGGCCGGCAGCGCGGCCCGCCCCTTGGCGGCGTCCGTGTTCTCCCAGACCCGGCGCCCGGTACGCAGATCGATGCCGGTCGCCCCGCTGTCGCTGGTCAGCACCAGCAGCCGGTCGTTCCAGAGGGCGGCGGTGAGTGGCGGCAGTTCGGCCGCCGGATGCGTGTACACCCAACGCGGCTGCGGGGGCAGCCCCGCGACGGTGGGGCCGCTGCGGCTCGGTGCGGGCTTGGGATCGTCCGCCGTCCCCCCGTCGCCGGACCCGAGTGCGAGCGCTCCACCCCCGCCGACCACCAGCCCGGCGGCCCCGGCGGCGAGCCCGATGAAGAGACTGCGCCGACCGACGGCAGGGGTGGCGGGAGCTGCGGGGACCGGCAGCGGGCGGGGCGGTATCGGCGCGACGGGCGGCAGTACGGCGGGGAGCCCCGCGGCGGGCGCGGCGAGCTCGTGCGGTACGGACAACTGGGTCGTGGGCCGGTCGGTCGCCGGGACGTGGCGCCCGATGTCCCCGAGCTGAGCGGTACGGGTGTCCCTGGCGGGGGCGAGTTCGCGCGCGGGCGCACCGGCCGGCGCGCCCGACGGCGGAGCGTCCACGGGCCCGTCGGCCGGCCCGTTCGCGGACCTGCCGGCCGACCCGTTCACCTGCGCATCCACCGGATGACCCGCTGCGGCCAACTCCCGTACCCGCAACCCCTGTTCCACCACTGCTGCCGCCGGCAGCTCCGGCAGCCAGCCGCCCTTTGCCAAACCCGACGCTCCCTCGAGCGCCAGCTCTGCCGCCACCGTCCCCGCGCTCGGCCGGTCGGCCGGGTCCTTCGCCAGGCAGCGGGCGATCAGGTCGCGCAACTCCGCCGGTACCGCGCCGAGTTCGGGGTCGGTGCGGGCGATCCGTTCTGCTCCCTCGGCGGCCGGGCCGTCGGCGAGCGGGGTCGTGCCGGTCGCCGCGTACGCCAGCAGCAGGCCCAGGACGAAGAGATCGGATGCCGGTCCGGGCTCCTCTCCCTCGACCTGTTCCGGGGTGAGATAGCCGAGCCGTACGGACAACTGCCCGCCGGGCCGGGCCTCGGCGGCGGCTGCGGCACCCAGCGGGCCGAATGCGGTGAGCCGCGGCCCGTCCTCGGCCAGCAGCACCGTCCCGGGGGCCAGGCCCTGAAGCACGGCTCCGGTGGCGTGCACGCGGGAGAGGGTCTCGGCGATGCCTGCGCCGAGTATCCGCACGGCACGCTCGGGAAGCGGACCCATGACCTCGATCGCCTCGGAGAGCGTCAGTGCGGGTACGTAGAGGCCGGCCGTCCACAGCAGGTCGTCGTCCACGTCGTCGGCCGGGAGGCCGAGCTGCGGCTGGACCCAATCGCCGGCCAGCCGGTCCGCGGTGCGGGCCTCCGCATGGAAGCGGCGCCGGAAGGCGGGCAGCGCGGCAAGTTCGGGGCGGGCGGCGGTGATCACCACGGGTCCGTCGGCGGCCGCGTCGTGCGCGAGGTACTGCACGGCGCTCGCGGTCTCGCGGAACCGCGCCAGCACGGTGTACGGACCGATGAGGCGTGGATCGTCCTGACGCAGCGCCTCCATGGCGCACCCCCTTGCTGACCGTGCCCGGCACCCGAGCGTCGATCTTAGACCGACCGGCAGATGGGGGGCGGCGTCGCGGGGCTGGGCACGCACATCTGCCGCGTTGTCGTCAATCACCATGGCTCCTTCCCCAAGCTCTCGGCTGCGCTCGAGCAGGGGAGACCCCATCTGCCT
>NZ_JBEOVN010000031.1:0-48764 GCF_040295565.1 Streptomyces sp. NPDC002785
GGTGGCGAGCGAGCGTCCGTAGCAGAAGGCACAGGTGCCGACCGCGGACTCACAGGTCAGGACCGAACGGGTCTTGACCTCCTCGACACAACCGGCACGAAACGGGGATGTCCCCAGCGGGAGTGAACAGATGGATCACAGCGGCCACGGCATGCACATGGATCTGCCGCCGTTCACGCTGGGACGCGGGCTCCAATTCTCCGCGGACCCGTTCTTTCTCGTCAGCTGCGTGCTCGCCATCGGCCTGTACGGGTACGCCGTGCTGCGGCTGCGCAGACGCGGGGACAGCTGGCCGGTCGGCCGGATCGTCTTCTTTGTCGTCGGCGTGCTGTCCATCGCCCTGGTGATGTGCACCAAGCTGAACGACTACGGCATGGTCATGTTTAGCGTGCACATGGTGCAGCACATGGTGATCAGCATGCTGTCGCCGATCCTCCTGCTGCTGGGCGCTCCGGTGACTCTGGCGTTGCGTGCGCTCCCGGTCGCGGGCCGTGACCGAACCGGTCCGCGCGAGCTGCTGCTCATGTTGCTGCACAGCCGGTACATGAGGGTCATCACGCATCCGGTCTTCACGATTCCGATGTTCATCGCCAGCCTCTACGCGCTGTACTTCACGCCGCTCTTCGACTTCCTGATGGGTTCGAAGACCGGACACATCGCGATGATGGTGCACTTCCTGGCGGTCGGCCTGGTGTTCTTCTGGCCGATCATGGGCGTCGACCCCGGGCCGCACCGGCCCGGCTATGTGATGCGGATGCTGGAGCTGTTCGCGGGGATGCCGTTCCACGCGTTCTTCGGTATCGCGCTGATGATGGCCACGACGCCGATGGTGGAGACGTACAAGCATCCGTCGGCCTCGCTCGGCATCGACGCACTGAGCGACCAGAGCGCGGCGGGCGGTATCGCCTGGGCATTCAGCGAGATCCCGTCGGTGCTGGTACTGATCGCGCTGGTCTTCCAGTGGTACCGCTCCGAGCAGCGGACGGCGAAGCGCTCGGACCGGGCGGCCGACCGGGACGGGGACCAGGAGCTGCGGGCGTACAACGCTTATCTCGCCTCGTTGCAGGCGCGCGGGCAGTAGCGGTGGGCACGCCTCCGGGGTGACGATGGCATCCACGGCCGCGTGGCCGATGAGGAGGGTGCGGGCATGTCCGGATCCACGAAGACCATGGGAGTGATCACCGTCGCGGCCCTGGTGGCGGTCACCGCCTACACGGTGGCGCTGGGGAGCAGCGGCTGGCTCTGGTTCGGATGGGTGGTGCTCGGCCTGATCACCCTGGGGGTGGCTGCGACACGCGAGTCCTGAGCCGGGTGGGTCGCCCGGCTCAGGCCGACCGGGCTCAGAAGCGGAAGACCGGTCCGGTGACCGCGTTCATCACGCAGGTATTGGGGAACGTCCGCTGCCAGATGACGGGGCGCCCGTCCCATGTGCCTGCAGCCGTGGCCGTCACCGGGTCGTACCGCCCCATGCACAGGTGCGGGTCGCCGGGCAGGTTGTCCGGATCGCCTTCCGCCTCGTCGATCGCCGCGCAGGCGGCGGCCGCATGGGGGTGGTGGGCGTCCGGGGCGGGCGGGCAGAACAGTGCGACACCACGGATCCAGGTGTTCTCGCTGCCCGAGACGGTGAGGAGGAGCCTGCGGTCCGGCACCGGGTCCTTGGACCCGGCGGCCGCGGCAGGCACCGCGCCGGTGAGAGTGAGCAGGGCAGCGGCGGCGAGAGCGGCGCGCAGGCGCATCGGAGAACTCCTGTGGCTCGGGGGATCCGGGACATTCCGGGAACGGGCCGGGTACGTGCCGCGCATCCTTGACGTCCCGCGTTCAGGAACCCGGCAAGGTGATCTTTTGAGTCCGCACCGGGCAAGGAGCCGCGCCGCGGGTCCCACCCTTCGGAGGCAGTCGGCGGGTCCGGCTGGAGTACCGGCCGGCAGGTGCCCTGCATCCGGGGGCTTCGACCGGCGGGTCACCCCGAGCGCCTGCCCGCTCCCCGGTTGCGGAGCCCCTGACGCCCGGGCCACAGTGCCGCCGGAGCGGTGGCCGGATCCGAGGAGCTCTTGTGAGGGGGAACCGTGCAAGGACAGCCGCTGCCGCGATCGCGGTGGGACTGTTCGTCGCCGCGGCCGCGCGGTGCCGGAAGAGCGCCGGATCCTGGCCGGGTTCGGTTTCGGCCTTGGACCTGTCGTCGACAGGCCGGTCACGACCAGGGCGATGCCGACCCTCCCGCCCGGCATCGCCCGTCTTCCGCATCTCCGGTGCCGCCTGCCCCACTGTTCATTTGTATGAAACTCGTCCCTTCGTCGGACGAAATCCCGTGCGGTAACGAGGTGGGATCGGCGCGTGATTTCACGTCCGCCCATGTGGTAATCACAGGCTGAATATCACAGGGGAATCACACGCCACAAGACCATGCGCCGGTGGTTGCAATGCCTTCAGAGACGGCCAGTTGGGGTGACATCGGCCATTTCCCGAGGTGACGGAGGACGAGCCGGCAACACTCTTGACACCCCTCAGGGGGGCTCATAGTCTCCACGCCACAGAATTAACGTTAGATTTCACATCGGGAAAAACGGTGCGACGGAAGGACGTGCTCGTGTCCGGTCCCTCGGCAGCGGATGTGCCCGCCCCCCGTCCCGCCGAAGGAACAGCGGCAGGCCGCCCCGAAGAGCGGACGCTGCGGCTGTACGGTCTGCGATGCGAGCACCGCACCACCCCGCTGGGGATCGACGAACCCGCGCCCCGGCTCTCCTGGCGGCTGGCGTCCGACGTCCGTGGCGACGACCCCGTGGCCTACCGGGTCCGGGTCGCCGAACGCCCGGAGGACCTGGACGGTGGAGGTCAACTCCTCTGGGACACGGGCCGGGTGGCGGATCCCGATGCGATTGCCGTCGTATACGCGGGACCCGCGCTCATGGGCCGTACGCGCTATCACTGGCGGGTCTGCGTCTGGGCGGCCGGGACGGCGGTGCCCGCCGGGACGACGTCCTGGTTCGAGACGGCCTTCACCGACGCCGCGTCGTGGCGGGCGTCGTGGATCACCCACGACCCGCAACCGGTCGACGTCATGGACGCGCCCACCGAGGGCGAGTTCGCTCTCGACGACCACGGGCTCGCCCCGTGCCCCGTCCTGCGACGCACCTTCACCGGCTCGGCCGGCACACCTGCCCGGCTCCACGTCAGCGCGCGCGGCCTGTACGAGGTCCGGCTCAACGGCGTACGGGTCGGCGACGCCGAACTCGCCCCCGGCTGGACCGATTTCCACCGCCGCGTCCAGTACCAGACGTACGACGTGACCGAGTTGCTGCATGACGGTGAGAACGTTCTCGCCGCGACCGTCGCCGACGGCTGGTGGAGCGGATTCGTCGGCTTCGAACCGCGCAGGGCCGGGGCGCACTACGGCTCGTTCCCACAGTTCCTGGCCGAACTTCACCTCACTGGTCCGGACGGCCGCAGCACTGCGATCGTCACCGACGAGACGTGGCGCACCAGCACGGAAGTCATCCGTCACGCGGATCTGCTGATGGGCGAGTGCCATGACCTGCGGCACGCGGCCGACGGCTGGGAACTGCCCGGCTTCGACGACTCCGGCTGGTCCCCGGCCCTGATCACGGACGCCGACCACCACCTGCTCGTGGCGTCCGTCGACGAGCCCGTGCGGGCGATGACCGAGCTGCGCCCGTGCTCGGTCAGGCGTATCTCCCCGGATACCCACATCGTCGACTTCGGCCAGAATCTCGCCGGACGTGTGCGGCTACGGATCGGTGAACTCGCCTGCGGGGCACGGGTGGTGATCCGCCACGCCGAGGTGCTGGACGAGTCGCACCAGCTGTACACGGCCAATCTGCGGACCGCCGCAGCGACCGATGTACTCGTCGGGGACGGGCGCCAGGACATCGTGTTCGAACCGCGATTCACCTATCACGGGTTCCGTTACGCCGAGATCAGTGGAGTCCCGGAGCTGACCGAGTCCGATGTCGTTGCTGTCGTGCTGCACAGCGACACCCCGTGGGCCGGGGCGTTCGACTGCTCGGACGCCGAGCTCCGTCGGCTCCACGACTGTGTCGCGTGGGGGCAGCGCTCAAACTTCGTCAGTGTGCCCACGGACTGTCCACAGCGTGACGAACGGCTGGGCTGGCTGGCCGACGCACAGGTATTCCTGCCGACCGCCGCGCTCAACGCGGACGTCGCCGCGTTCTTCACCAAGTGGCTGCGTGACATCGATGACGCCCGCACCCCCGAAGGCGGCTTCACCAATGTCGCCCCGCGGCTCGTGGGGGTCTGTGACGAAGGAGCGCCCGGCTGGGGCGACGCGGGTGTGATCATTCCGTGGCACCTCTACCGCACCTACGACGACCCGCGGTTCCTCGCCCGGGCATGGGAAGGCATGTGCGCCTGGGTCGACCTGATCCATCGTCACAACACAGGTCTGGTCTGGCGCAGACGGGTGGGTCCGCACTTCTCCGACTGGCTCGCCCCCGGCACCCCCACCCCGCGCGACGTCATCGCCACGGCGTACTTCGCGCACAGTGCCCGCCTCACCGCGAGGGCTGCAGAAGTCCTGGGCCACAAGGACGCCGGGGACCGCTACCACCGGCTGGCCGACGACATCCGTCGCACGTTCGCCGAGCGCTTCGTCACCTTCGAGCACACCGCTGCCGGGCCTCCTTCCGTACGAATCGCAGGTGACACCCAGACCGGCTATCTCGTCGCACTCGGCTTCGAGTTGCTGCCCACGGACCTTGTCGGCGCCGCCGCACACCGTCTCGCCGAACTCGTCGAGTCGGCCGGACCCGCCCTGCGGACCGGCTTCCTGGGAGTCGCGCTCGCCGCGCCCGTCCTCGACGCCCACGGTCGGGCCGACCTCGCCCATGCGCTCCTGCACCGTGACGAAGTGCCGTCGTGGCGGTTTCCGCTGCGGCACGGCGCCACCACAATCTGGGAACGCTGGGACGGCTGGACCCCCGATGCGGGGTTCCGCGCACCGTCGATGAACTCCTTCAACCACTACGCGCTCGGCTCGATCGGTGAATGGCTCTACCGCGGTGTCGCCGGCCTCGATCAGGCGCCGGACTCCACCGGATACCGGCATCTGCGGATAAGACCCCGCCCCGGCACCCTGCGCCGTGCGAGCGCCCGCCACGAATCGGTCCGCGGCACCGTCGAGGTGACCTGGGAGAGGCACGGTGGCCGGCTCGCCCTGCGCGTACTCGTACCGCCCGGCGCCGCCGCCGATGTGTACGTGCCCACCACGGATCCCCTCTCGATCCGCGAATCGGGCGTGGCCCCGAGGGCCGAAGACCGCCACATCACGCTGCTCGCGACCGCCTCCGACCACGTTCTCTACCGCGTGTCCTCCGGCGCCTACCGCTTCACGGCGACGCATCCACAGGCGGACGGCCGCGCCGGGATGCCTTCGGCGGACCGGGCCGGGTCATCGCTCGTCCCGAGCCGACGCACATCAGGAACGGCGGCGAAACCATCGTCCGCCCGTTCGCACGAGGAGGGCACACCATGACGACGGGTTCTCACAGCCGGCCGGGCCGGAGCACGGTCGGCCGCCGGGGATTTCTCCGTATCGGCGGTGGGGTCGCGGCGCTCGCCGCACTTCCCCCCGCACTGACGGCCTGCTCCGATTCGAGCGGCGGCTCCGGCAAGCTGCGCATCGTCGGCGTCGCCGACCAGCAGAAGCCGATCGAGGAGCTCGTCGCGCTGTACCGCAAGTCCCACACCGACGAGTTCTCCACGTCTTTCGCCCCCACGGACCAGGTACAGACGGTGGTGCGTACCCAGCTCTCCGGAGGCAACGCCCCCGATGTGCATGTGCTCTATCCCGGCAGCGGCAGCGCCATGTCCATGGTCGAGCTGGCCAAGGCCGGGCTGCTCGCCGACCTCAGCGAGCAGGCATGGACCAAGGAAGTCCCGGCGAGCTTCCACCCCGCGTACCGGCACAAGGACAAGACATATCTGTATTCGGCGGGAAGCAGTGTCATCGGCGCCATCCACAACAAGAAGGTCTTCGCCGAGGCCGGAGTGGAGCCGCCCAGGACCTGGAGTCAACTCCTGGATGTGTGCGCCAAGTTGAAGGCCAAGGGAGTGATCCCGATCGCGCTCGGGGCGCAGACTCCCTGGGTCACCCAACTGATCACCTACGCGCTGGTCCCCAATGCCGTCTACGCGAAGAACCCGGACTTCGACGCCGAGATGGCCGCCGGGCGGGCGCATTTCCGTGGCTCCGGGTGGGCCGACGCGATGGGCAAGTACCAGGAGTTGCAGCGCCGGGGGTTCTTCAACGACAACCCCAACGGAACGACGTACGAGCAGCAGACGTCGATGGTCGCAAGTGGTAAGGCGGCGATGGCCGTCCAGGTCTCCGCCGTGCTCGCCAACTTCCGGCAGGCCTCCCGGTCACCGGACGACCTCGGCATGTTCCCGTTTCCCGGTGGTGAGGACGCCGCGAACCTGTGGATCCCGGCGGGCATCGTCGTCGGCCTCGGCGTCTGCGCACGGTCCAAGAAGGCGGCAGGGGCGAAGGCGTTCATCGAATTCCTCGGGAAGCAGGAGAACGTCAACCGCTGGGCGCAGTCCGTCGCGGCGATCCCGTTCAAGCGCGATGCTTCCACCAGGATCGACCCCGCCCTCAATGATTTCCTGCCCGTCATCGACGACAACCGGGCCGTTCCCTTCATGGACCAGAGCTGGCCCAACGCCGAGGTCCAGCCCGCCCATTTCGCCTCCGTGCAGAACCTGCTCGCAGGAAAGACGGACGTCGACGGCGCCCTGGGGCAGATGGACAAGGCCTACGGGAAGAAATCGTGACGACCACGTCCGAGAAGGCCGCCTCCGGCACCAGCATCAGAGCCAAAGGCGGATCGCGGACCGGTTCCGGCCGCCCGGCCCGGCACCGCGATCACACCGTCCCGCCGTGGATCTTCGTGGTTCCGGCGCTCGTCGTCTACGGCGTCGTCGTCCTGTACCCGAGCCTCGCCGGTGTGATGTATGCCTTCACCGACTGGTCCGGCATCGGCGGTTTCTCCTTCACCGGCCTGGACAACTTCCGTGCTCTGCTCGACGACAGCCGGGCCCTGGAGTCCGTCGGCAACACATTGCTGCTCACCATCGCCGTGGTCGTCGTCCAGAACGGCGTCGGCCTGCTGCTCGCTCTGGGCGTCCACGCCGAGATCAAGTCCCGCACGCTGCTGCGGCTGATCTTCTTCGCGCCCGCCGTCGTCAGCCCCGTCATGGTCGCGATCCTGTGGAAGTACGTCTACAACCCCGACAACGGCGCCGGTCTCAACGGTGTCCTCGGCGCGGTCGGACTCGGGGGCTTGCGTCAGGACTGGCTCGGCGATCCCACGCTCGCCCTGTGGTCCGTCGCGGCGATGGTCGTATGGCAGTACGCCGGATACTCGATGGTCGTCTTCCTCGCAGGCCTCCAGGGCGTACCCGCCGAACTCCACGAGGCCGCGAGAATCGACGGCGCCGGCTCCTGGCAGCGCTTCCGCCATGTCACCTGGCCGCTTCTGGCCCCGGCCCTGACGATCAACCTCATGCTGTCGACCATCGGCGGTCTCAAACTCTTCGACCAGGTCTACGCCGCCACCAACGGCGGCCCCGGCACCTCCAGCGAGACCCTGTCGACCGTGCTGTACAAGGAAGCATTCGTCTACGGGAAGTTCGGCTACAGCACCGCTGTCGCCCTCGTCCTCGCGCTGTTCGTCGCCGCGGTCTCCCTGGTCCAGCTCCGCTATCTGCGCGCGAGGGAGGTCACCGCGTGAGCACCGACACGCCCCGCGGACCGGCGAAACGGAAACCCGAACGCAGAGGCCGCGCACCGCGGTTCGGGCGGTACACCCTCGAACTGGTCATGATCGTGGTCGCCGTCGTGTTCCTGTTCCCGGTGTACGCCCTGATCACGCTGGCGATGAAGGACCCCCGGCAGATCTCCGAATCGCCCCTCTCGCTGCCGTCCCCGCCCACGTTCGCCAACTTCGGCAACGCCTGGTCCTCCGCGTCGCTGGGGCCCGCCCTGCTCAACAGCACGATCATCACCGCTGTGAGTCTGCTGCTCCTCGTCGTCCTGGGTTCCACGGGGGCCTACTACCTCGCGCGCCGAGCCCGCGGTGTCGGTTACGGGCTGTACATCCTCTTCCTGCTGGGCATCGTGCTGCCGTTCCAGCTCGGCATGATCCCGCTCTACAAACTCGTCGACGACCTGGGCTGGCTCGGCACGTACCAGGGCATGGTGTTCTTCTACACGGGCATCCAACTGCCGTTCACCGTCTTCCTCTACACCGGATTCATCCGGGCCCTGCCGCAGGACTACGCACAGGCCGCGCTCATCGACGGCTGCGACCACCGGCAGGCCTTCACCCGGATCGTCTTCCCCCTGCTGCGCCCCATCACCGGCACCGTGATCATCCTGAACGCCGTTTTCATCTGGAACGACTTCTTCACGCCGCTGCTGTACCTGGGCGGTTCCGACAAGGAGACCGTGCCCGTCGGTGTGTTCGCGTTCGTCGGCCAGTACGTCTCCGACTACGGACTCGTCTTCGCCGGACTCGTGCTGGCCGCCCTGCCGATCCTGGTGGTGTTCGTGGTCCTCCAGCGCTATGTGATCAAGGGCTTCGCGGGCGGCCTCAAGGGCTGAGGGGCCTCTCATGACACACCCGGTGCACCCACCGCTTCCCCCGAGCATCGCGGCGGTCCTCGCCGAACCTCCGCGCGCCTTCTCCCCCACCGCCATCTGGTGGTGGAGCGGGGAACGACTCGACCGCACACGGCTGCGGGCGCAGCTGGAACGGTTCACGCAGGGCGGTGTGCACAACCTCGTTCTCCTCAACCTGGCGCCGTCGGGCCCCCTGTTCGGCTCCGACGCCGACGACCCGCCCTTTCTGTCCGACGCGTGGTGGTCTCTGCTCGACGGAGTGTGTGACGACGCCCGCGAGCTCGGGGTCAGCCTGTGGTTCTACGATCAGCTCGGCTTCTCCGGCGCCGACCTCCAGGCACGCCTCGTCGACGAACAGCCCGGCCACGCGGGCCGTCGGCTCAACCGCGTGCGTGCCGTCGTCGACTCCGCGACGATACGGACCGCAGAGCTGCGGTGTCCTGCGGACGGCCGGCCGCTGGCGGGCCGCGCCGAACCGGTGGACGACAGCGGTCGGACCGTCGGCCCGGCGGTCCCGGTCCCGGTGGACGACGGCGTCGTACGGGCGCCGGGCCCCGGACGCTGGCGCCTGACGCTCCATCATCACGTTCCGCTCGGCTTCGACTACCTCGGTACTCAGGCATGCGCGACTCTGCTGGACCGGGTGCACGGCGAGTTCGAGCGCCGGCTCGGCGACCGGCTCGGGACTGTTGTCGTCGGCTCGTTCCAGGACGAGCTGCCGTCCCTGCCCACCTGGTCCACCGGTTTCGCCGACGCTTTTCTGCGCCTTCGCGGCTACGACATCACCGCGCGGCTCGACGCCCTGTACGACGACAGCACGGATCCGGACACCCACCAAATCCGGCGCGACTATCAGGTGACCCGCGCCGAGCTGGCCGAGGAGGCGTTCTTCCGGCCGCTGGCCGCCTGGCACGACCGCCACGGACTGCTCGTCGGCTGCGACCAGCAGGACCTCGCCCGCGCCGGACATCCCGTCGCCGGCGTGGAGTTGTACGCCGACTACGCCCGCACCCACCGCTGGTTCTCGGCCCCCGGCTCGGACCACCACGGGGATGCCCGTATCCACTCCTCGCTCGCCCATCTCCACGGCCGCCCCCGCACCTGGATCGAGGCCTTCCACTCCACCGGCTGGGGCGGCACGCTGGAGGAGACGTTCGACTGGCTGCTGCCGTGGCTCCGGGCCGGCGCGACCCTCTACAATCCGCATGCCGTCTACTACACGACCAAGGGCGGCTGGTGGGAGTGGGCACCACCCGCGACCGACTGGCGTCAGCCGTACTGGCGCCACCACCGCGTCTTCGCCGACGCCGTGACCCGGCTGTGCGCGGTCCTGAGCCTCGGTCACCATCTGTGCGACATCGCGATCCTGCTGCCCACCACCACGGCCCAGGCCGGTACCGCCATGGACGGGGTCACGGATGCGGCGGCGCGGGCCCAGTCGACCTATCTCCAACTCGTCGGTGACATGGCCTGGTTCCGTACCCGTCCGGGCATCATGGACCGTCTCGGCCTCGACGCCGACGTGATTGATGACTCGTCCCTGGCGCGCGCCCGGGTTGCGCCGTTCGACAGCGGCGTACGGCTGAGGGTCGCGGACGAGGCGTACACCACGATCGTGCTGCCCGCGTGCACGGTCCTCGAACAGGTGACGGCGAACCGGCTCATCGAATTCGCCTCGTCCGGTGGAAAGTTGATCGCGGTCCACGCCCTGCCCGAGCATGTCGTCGGCCCTGGTGCGGCCACCGTGCTTGCCGAGCTGCGCGCGTGTTTCGCGGACGGCCGGGCTGCCTTCGTCCCCAGCACGGACGATCGGGCCGGCTCGCTCGCCGGGGCGCTTGCGGGGACGCACCCGCCCGTGCGGGCTCCGGTCCCCGCACTCGCGCGTCGTGTGGACGGCGCCACGGTGGTGTTCCTGACCGCGGCCGCCCCTCGGGCAACCCGGGCGGCCGTCGCGGCCCCCGACGAGCGGGGCGCCGCGCTGGGCTGGCTGGACGCCCGATACGACTTCGCCCCGGACCGCTACGTGCGCGGTGCACGGGTGCGGGTGCGGGACGTGGCGGGCCCGGCGCTTGTGCTGGACCCGTTCGGCGGCGCTCCCCGGACGCTTCCGGTGCGGCCCGTCGATGGTGACGTCCGGGCCGTCGAGGTCGATGTCCCCTTCGATACGGGCCCCGCAGCGGTGCTGGTCTTTCCGGCCCGGGCGGGAAAGGCGGCCATGACCGCAGCGCCCGAACCACCCGGCCCGCCGGGCACCGCACCGGGCACCACGATCGAGATCCCGTCGGAAGCGGACTGGGACATGACGCTCGTGCCGACCCTCGACAACACCTGGGGCGACTTCGCCCGACCCGCGACCGGCCCGCCCACCGGCCCGGCCGTCACCGAGTGCCGGACCTTCCGCCACCGGGTGGAAGCGGCCGGGGAGGACGGCGTACGCGACGGATGGGCCATGCCGGACCGCGCCCATGAGCCGGTCGGGGACACGGTCCACGCGACGTACGGCCCGCACGCGGTCGTGCTCCGCGACGGCCCCGGCCACGACGTCCCGACGGCCCTCGAATGGTCCGGCACCCTGGGCGTGCACAAGGACCCGATCCACCGTGCCGTTCTGGGGCCGAAGGGCCATGTGCCGGAGGAGTTCGTGCACATCGGCCCCATGTCCGCCGGAGAGGTGGCGCGGCTGCGCATGGAACTGCTCCTGGACGAGGCCTTCGACGGACACCTGGCGATCGGGGCCGCGGCGGCGAAGAGGGCCCGGCTCGACGGGGCCCCCGTCGCCCTGGACGACGGAGGCCACCTTGCGATGGGCCCGGTCGCAGTGGCAGTGGGCCGCCGTCTGCTCGAACTGGAGCTGACACCTGATCAGGACGGTGATCTGCGTGCGCATGTAGCGCTCGTACGTGATCCGGAACGCTACCGGCGACCGGAGTGGATTCACGCTTCCGGGACGATGGGCACGACACTGCGCCTTCCGGCCCTCCCCGTCCGGGGCGTCGTCCAAGTGGCCGCGCGCGCGCCCTGCGTACTGCGTGTCAATGGACAAGTGGTGGGCAGACAGGGCGGATTCGAACCGTATGCCGCTCATGCGGTCCCGCGCGTGCGACGGCATGACGTGGCGGCGGTCCTGCGCGTCGGTGACAACGACATCACGGTGGAGACGTCCGGGGGCCGCGACCGCGCGGTCCTGGTGGATGCGGTTTTCGACGACGGGGACGGCGCCCGTGTCGCGACGCTGCACAGCGACGCCCGGTGGTGGGCCGAGAGCGCGGCAGGGCGCGTGCCGGTCATGGTTCGCCGCGAGCCGGTGGGTGACCCCGCCGCGCTGTGTCTGCGCCGCCGTCCCCACCCGCTGCCGGGCGCCGCCTGGCTGAACCCGGACGCGGACGACGGGACGGTGGTGCCGGTGCGGTTCGCGGTCCCGGGGCGCCGGGGAGCGGTGGAGTGGCTGTGGTACGAACTGCCGCCCGGCGCAACCCGGTTGACTGCTCGTGTGCACGGCGAGGCGACTGTCTTCGTGGACGGCTCCGAGTGCACCGCGCCCGTCACCGCGGTCGACGCGGGGGGCGTGCGGACCGTGACGGCCGACCTGTCGGCCGGTGGCCCGTCCGGGCCCCGAACCGCGGCCCTGCGCATCCGGACGCGCCCCGGGTACGAGGGTGGTGCCGCGCTGGCCGGTCCGGTGCGCTGCGAGGTCGGGCCAGGACGGATTCGCCTCGGTGACTGGGAGAGCCACGGCCTCGCCGAGTACAGCGGCGGTGTGCGGTACCGCCGCGTGGTGACCGTGCCCGCCGAGGTCGCCGCGGGGTATGCGTCGCTCGACCTCGGACGGGTCCGGGGGACGGCAGAGGTGGAGGTCGGCGGCGCCGCCGCGGGGGTGCGGGTGTGTTCCCCGTACGTGTTCGATCTGACGGGTCTGGTCGGGCCCGGCGCCAATACCCTCGACATCACCGTGTTCGGGACGCTGGCACCGCACCTGGACGCGACGAGCCCCACCCACTTCGTGTTCCCGGGGCAGCGCGTCAGCGGTTTGCTGGGGCCCGTACGGCTACGGGTCGGCGGTTTCGCCGGTGATCGGCAGCAGCTCTGACACGTTCCTGCCCACGCCGTTCCGTCGTCGCCCCGACCGCCCCGGGATCGTCCGCTCCTTCACGTCGTCCGGTCGCCCCGTAGCGGCCATCTGCCACGGCCCCTGGGCCTTGGTCGAGGCGGGTTCGTCGAAGGCGGGAGGCTCACCTCTTCCTCGCGCGGCAACGCCGTGGCGACCACCGACCGGAATCAGGGCGTGGCTACCGCCGGCCCTGCGTGTGGCGCGGCGGTCCTGACCGCCACCAGGGCAACGTCATCCGTTCCCTCGCTCACGAGAGCGTCGAGCAGCTCGTCACAGAACGTTTCCAGCGGCTCACGGGCGAGAGCCGCCGCGTGCTGCCGAAGGCGGGCCATGCCTCGTTCCAGTCCTTCCTCACGCCGCTCGACCAGGCCGTCGGTGTACAGAAGCACGGTTGAGCGAGGAGGAAGGGTTTCTTTGGCATCGGGCCGGTATTCGTCAGGGTCCATTCCGAGCAGCATGCTTCGGCCCCCCATGAGAAATCTGGTCTCGCCCTCATACGTCACCAGGAGTGGTGCGGGGTGGCCCGCAACCGCGTAGCACAGCTGCCAGGGTTTATCGGGGCTGAGCTTTTCGACCAGCGCATAGATGCAGGTCAAGGTCTGGTTCGGGTAGAGAATGTGAGTCGCGGCGGCGAGCCGCGCCAAGATCTTGCCAGGTGGCTCCTTGCGATCGCAGGCGATGCCTCGCAGCATGTTGCGCATCTGACTCATGGTGACCGCGGCGCGCAGGTCGTGTCCCGCGACATCTCCGATGATCAGCGCCATGGCGCCGTCATTCAGAACGAATGCGTCGTACCAGTCACCGCCGACCCGAGCGGTGGCGACCGCCGGCTGGTACCGGGCGGCCAGCTCCAACGGGCCTTCCGTGGGAAGATCGGGCAGCAGCGAACGTTGCAGCCGCTCCGCGGTGTGCTCCGCCTCGGAATGCAGGCGTGCGTTGTCGACGGCCATGGCCGCTCGGTGCGCCAGTTCCTCGACGAGCGGAAGGCTGTCGGCGTCGAGGGCGGCGTCGCGCTCGGTGCGGACCAGGGTGAGCACGCCGAGAACCTGTCGGCGCGCTCGCAACGGAGCGACCACAGCGGTGTCGGCCGCTGTCCTTTCGAAGAATTCGAGCTCGCGCGCGTGCAGCGGATCGGCCGCCTCGTGGAGGGGACGCATACCGGGGACCAGCGCCGGGCCCGCTGCCAGAAGGGCGCGGGCGCAGGACGCGGCCGATCCTTCGGCCGACGGGAGCATCCCTTCATACACCCCGGGGGAGATCTTTTCGGCGTCCCGGGGTTCGACCACCAGCCTGTGCAGCCGCCCCTGTTCGTCCAGAAGGTCCACCGCGCACAGGTCCGCGAGACCGGGGACAAGCGTGCGGCAGAGCCTGCGCAGGGCCTTTTCCACGTCGAGGGTGCTGGCCAGGGCCTCGGACGCGTTGATCAGTAGTGTCAGCCGGTCCAGCGCGTGCTGTACCTCACGGTCGACCTCGTAGCGGCTGGTCCCTTCTCCGCCCTGCTCCGGGCCGTCGGCCCGTGCGGCCTTGCCGTCGTACTCGCTCTGTTCAGGGGGCATGCGGACTCCTCGCGCCGATTGCGCGTACGTCTTTGACCACGGACAGCCCCTCCTTCCGCATTGTGGACCACAAGGACGGCGCGGGCATGGCGACAGCGGGTGTGCAATGCGGCAATGCACTTGGCCGTTCGGTGGACGGGCGCCGGTTCGGGCCCGCCGGTCCGCGCTCGCCTTCAGCCCCCGGACCGCTCGATCGAGGTCCGTGACTGTGCAGTCCGGCCGCGCCCGCCCCATGACGGGCGTGAGCCGCAGCCGACCGCGCCCGGCGAACGCACCAAGCCGATGACCTGCATCCCGTACACGCCGCCCAGCCGGACATGGTGCTGGTCCTGCCGTCCGGCTTCCCGCCCGGGCGAACCCTGCGGGAGACGGATCGCCCTGCACCCCGAACAGATGCGTTCCGGACGCCGCATGCCCGGACGCCGCACGCCCTGTCGGCACGCGGGCCCGCTTGCGTCGGCTTGACAGCCCTCCTTCACCAAGACCATGATTCCATTAATTGACTAATGGAATTGAGGCGAAGTGCATGGCAGACGCATTCACTCCGGGCGGCGCTTGTGGCGCATGGGCGCTGGAGGCCCACGGCCTGGGTAAGCGCTACCGTCGCGGCTGGGCGCTGCGCGACTGCTCGTTCCGGCTGCCGGCCGGGCGGATCTGCGGTCTTGTCGGCCCCAACGGGGCGGGGAAGAGCACCTTGTTGGGACTCGCGACCCGGCAGGTGCAGCCGGCAGAGGGGGAACTCCACGTCTTCGGCTTGCCGGTGGACGATCCCTCGGTCATGCCGAGATTCGCCTTCCTCGGTCAGGACAAGCCGCTGTTCAAACGGTTCACCGTGGCGGAGACGCTCCGACTGGGCAGCGAACTCAACCCCGGCTGGGACATGGCCGCGGCGGAGCGGATCGTGCGGTCGGGCCAGGTGCCGATGCACGCCCGTATCGGCACTCTCTCCGGTGGTCAGCGCACCCGTGTCGCGTTCGCGCTCGCCTTCGGCAAGCGGCCCGACCTGCTGCTGCTCGACGAGCCGATGTCCGACCTCGATCCGCTGGCCCGCCACGACATGAGCGCCCTCCTGATGTCGGAGGCCGTGGAGCGCGGCACCACGGTGGTGATGTCCACGCACATGCTGTCCGAGCTGGAGGACATGTGCGACTACCTGCTGGTCCTCGCCGAAGGCAGGATCCGCATGGCGGGCGACGCGGACGCCTTCGTCCCGGCCCACGCGCTGGTGACGGGGCTCGCCGCGGAGGGGAACCCGGCCGACTTGCTGGCTCCCCACACGGTGATCGAAGCCCGCGTCCAGGGCAGGCAGTTCCACGCACTGGTGCGGCCGAACGGTCCGCTGTCGGGTGACTGGGTGGTCGCCGAACCCAGCCTGGAGGAAGTGCTGCTGGCGCATCTCCGCTCGCCGGACGCACCCCCGTTGTTCACACCCGGTGCCCGTATCGAGGCCGAAGGGATCCACACCTCATGAGCGCTCCCCTGACCAAGGCGCCCCGAACCGTACAGGCGCCCGGGCCCCGCCTGCTGCGCGGGCTGAACTGGCTCGTCGTACGTCAGCACCGGGCCGCGCTGCTCACCGTGCTCGCCGTGACGGTCCTCGGCTCGATCTGGATCGCGTACCAGCGCAGCCGGATGAGCCAGATGCTCGAAGCCGCGGGCTGGCCGGAGAAGGAGCCGGCAACACTCCACTCGACAGGGCTGAGTCTCACCCTCACCGCCCTGAGCGGGCTGCCCGTGATCCTCGCCGTCTTCCTCGGCGCCCCGCTGATCGCCGGCGATCAGGAGCACGGCACCGCGCAGCTGGTCACCGCCCAGTCCGTGTCCCGCCGTCGCTGGCTGGCGACAAAGCTCCTCTGGTGCTACGCGACCGTGGTCGCATCCGGCGCGGTGCTCTCGGCGTTCTTCACCTGGTGGTGGAAGCCCTACCGGTCGGTGTTCCCCAGCCTGTGGCCGGAGGGGCCAATCTTCGACAACACCGGTCCGGTGCTCCCGGCGCTCTGCCTGTTCCTGACCGCCGCCGGCATCACCATCGGCACGCTGCTGCGCCGTGTCCTCGCGTCCATGCTGGTCACGTTCGTCTTCGCCGCGATCGCCGAGGTCGTCTGGGGCGAGATGCGCGTACATCTCGCGCCGTCACGCATGTTCACCTACCCGCTGGGCGGCGACATGCCCGCACGGCTGAACGAGTCGCACGAGCTTGACCGCTGGATCGGCTCCGCCGACGGCCATCTCTACGGCTGGGGGCTCTGCGCCAAGACCACCGAAGCGGCCTCGGACGCCTGCGTCAAGGAGCACGGCATCGTCAACAACGTCATCGAGTACTTGGGTTACGACCAGATGCCGTCCATGCAGTGGACCGGGGCAGGCATCCTGCTCGCGGCCACCGCCGTGCTCACCGCGTTCACACTGTGGCGGGTCTCCCGGAGCCCCCTTTAGGACATACCGCCGCAGGTACGTATCGTTTCGGCAGTTCCAAGGGAGGTGAAGACGGTGGTCGTATTCCGAATCGACAGACGCAGCGGAGTGGCAACATATCTCCAGATCGTGCGACAGGTTGAACAGGCGCTGCGGATGGGCGCCCTGGAGGAGGGCGACCGGCTGCCCACGGCCGCGCAGGTCGCGGCGGAGACCAAGGTCAACCCGAACACGACCCTCAAGGCGTACCGCGAGCTGGAGCGCGCGGGCCTGGCCGAGGTCCGGCAGGGAGCAGGCACCTTCATCACCCGGTCCCTCGCCCAGGCCCAGAAGGGCCCCGACTCCCCGTTGCGCGCCTCGCTCGCCCAGTGGCTGGACCAGGCACGGTCTCAGGGTCTCAGCGGCCAGGAGGTCACCGCCCTCTTCAGGTCGGCCTACGCGGCGGTGTATCCGTCCGAGACGGACGGCTGAGGGGCGGTTTCGTACTCCTCGGACGAGGAGTACGAAACCGCGTTCAACCCTGTGCCGGATAGTCGCCCGTGGCGCGGTCGGTCCGCTCGCGCAGCAGGTCCGCGTGGCCGTTGTGGCGGGCGTACTCCTGGATCATCACCAGGTACACCCAGCGAAGGCTGACGAGACGACCACGGGTCTTCGACATGAACGTCTCGTCGAGGCCACGCCCCGCCACGGCGGCCTCGCACGCCTCGACCTCGGCGCGGAACGCGGCGAAGTCGCGTTCCGCGTACCCGGCGTCGACGCCGTCGATGCCTTCGTCCCCGTCGTCGGGACCGGTGAAGACGTCACCGATCGGCTCACCCGCGAAACTCCGCCGGAACCACCAGCGTTCGATCTCCGCCATGTGCCGTACCAGGCCGAGGAGAGTGAGGTTCGACGGTTCGACGGCGGTGTGCGCCAACTGCACCGGGGCGAGTCCGGCGCACTTGGTGAGCAGCGTCTCCCGATGCCATCGGAGCCAGCCTTCCAGCATGACTCGCTCGTCCGCGGTGCTCGGGACGTTCAGCTGGTCACCGTCGGCTGTCGTACGTTCGATGCGGGGTGCCGTCCATGTCATGGCAGTCATCCTCACACCGGTCGCGACGCGGCTGGGGGCATACGGGAGGACCGTGCTCCCCGAGAAGCTCACCGCGTTTGGCCGGTTCATCACCGGCACGGTCGCCCCACACACGGCCGCAACGGGGCAGTCGTCATGAAGTCGTCGCACCCACGCCCGTTCGGCGTGGGGCAAGTGGGGCGTACGGGGCGCCGCCTCACGAGGGCACCCCGTACGCCGCCGCCTCACGTCGCGTTGAGAGCCACCGTCGGGTGGAGACGGGAGGCGCGGATCGCCGGGTAGAGGCCCGCGGCCACGCCGATCAGGAGGGTGGCGGCCAGGCCGCCCGCCAACGACCAGGGCGGAACCACCGCCGTCCACCCCTGGACCCGCGCGAAGCCGTACGTCGCCGCCGCGCCCAGCAGCGCGCCCGTTGCCCCGCCCAGCGCCGACAGCAGCAGCGACTCGGTCAGGAACTGGAGCCGGATCGCGTTGCGGGTCGCGCCCAGTGAGCGGCGCAGGCCGATCTCCTGGCGGCGTTCCAGGACGGAGATGACCATGGTGTTGGCGACGCCCACCCCGCCGACCAGAAGGGCCACCGCGCCCAGGCCGAGCATCAGGGTCGTCAGGCCCTCGTCGGTGGCGGCCTTGGCGGCCAGTGCGTCCGAAGGGCGCGAGACCTTGACGCCCGCCGCGTCGCCCGGGCTGATGGTACGGGCCAGAACCGCCCGCACGTCCTCCACCGAGGCGTCCGTGGAACGCTCGAAGATGGTGGTGGGGTGGCCGTCGAAGCCGAAGTAGCGTTCGGCGGCGGGGAATCCGACCATGGCCACCCGGTCCAGGTTGGGGACCAGCTCGAGCGGCTTGAGTATGCCGACGACGACCACGCGGGTGTCGTTCATCATGATCGTCTCGCCGGTGCGGGTGATGCCCAGACGCTCGGCCGCCACCGCACCGAGGACCGTGGTCGGGAGGCGTTCACCGGCCGGGTCGAGCCAGGCGCCTTTGTCGACCTCGCCGCCGAGTGCGGACAGCAGGTCGAGGCGGGCCGCCTGCGTAGTGACGCCGGCGGTGCGTTCCTCGGGGACGACGTCGCTGCGGCGGATCCGGGCGTCGACATTGGCGGTGGCCGTGGCGTGCTGAACCGGGCCGACGCGCTCGACCATCGCGACCGCGTTCTTGGGGAGTTTGATCTCCTGTCCCATGGCGTCCTTGCCCGCCTCGGCGGTGAGGAGGTTGGTGCCGAGGCGGTCGAGCCGGGCCATCAGGTCCGCGCGGCTCGACTCGGACAGGCCGACGACCGCGACCATGGTCGCGATGCCGATGGCGATACCGAGCGCCGAGAGCACCACGCGCGCGCGTCGCGCGCGAAGGCCGACCGCACCGACGCGGAGGATGTCGCGGGGGGAGAGGCGGGAGGGCTTGAGGTCGTTCCTCATGAACCGGCCTCTTCCGTACGGGAGTCGGTGCGCGCGCCGGATCGCGAGTCCGAGACGATCTCGCCGTCCCTGAAGCGGACCCGGCGCGGCAGCGAGTCCGCGATCTCGTTGTCGTGGGTGATCACGCAGATGGTGGTGCCGGACGCGTTCAGCTCGTGCAGCAGTTCCATGACGATCTCGCCGGACGCGGTATCCAGCGCCCCGGTCGGTTCGTCCGCCAGCAGCAGCCGGGGGTCTCCCACCAGGGCACGGGCGATGGCCACGCGCTGCTTCTCGCCGCCGGACAGCTCGTTCGGCGTGTGCGAGTAGCGGTGGTCCAGTCGCACCTGGGCGAGCGCTTCCCGCGCCCGCGCCCGCCGTTGCCTCAGCGGTACGCCCGCGTACAGCAGCCCGTCGGCGACGTTGTCCACCGCGTCGCGCCCCGCTGCCAGATGGAAGTGCTGGAACACGAAGCCGATATGGCGGGCACGCAGTGCGGAGAGCCGGGAGTCGGAGAGTGCGGACACGTCGTACCCGGCGACCCGGACGGTGCCCGTGGTGGGCTTGTCGAGGGTGCCCATGACGTTGAGCATCGTGGACTTGCCGGAGCCGGACGGGCCGACGACGGCGAGCAGTTCGCCCTCTTCGACGGTGAGGTTCACTCCGCGCAGGGCGTGGACGCCTCCGGGGTAGGACTTGGTGGCGTCCCGCAGTTCGATCACCGGGGCGGGCGTCATGACTTCGCCACTCCGACCTTCAGGCCCTCGCGCACGTCCGGGCCGCTGACCTCGATCTGCCCGTCGGCGGTCATGCCCGTCTCCACCCGCACCATCTTCGAGGTGGTGCCCGTCACGACCTGGAGGCCGTAGCCGCCGTTCTCGCCGCGCAGGGCGACGACCGCCTCGACAGGGACCGCGAGGACTCTTTTGCGCGCCTCGCTGACGAACTTCACGCTCGCCGATGCCTTGGTGTCCTCGCCGGACGCGGCGCTCACCCCGCCGTCCAGGACGACCTCGACGGTGATGCCGTTCTGCGCGGCATCGCTCTCCCCGGCGGACGCCTCGGGGCGCACCGTCCGGGCCACCTTGCCGGTCGCCGTCTTCCCGCTCGGCAGGGTGACCTCGACCTTGGTGCCCCGGGAGGTGAGCGCGCCGTCGCCCTGGTCGAGCTGCGCGCGGACGACCGGCTTGGTGGAGGCGACCGTCAGTACGGACGTGTCCGGGCCGACCTGGTCGGCGAGCGCCGCGTCCGCGGTGACGACCTTAACCCGGTCGGGCTGGAAGACGACATCGCCCTTGCCGACCTTGCCGGTGGTCTCACGGTTCAGTGACTTCTGCCACTGCTTGACGGCGGCCTCGGTGTTCTCGTCGTACCGCGCGTCGACGTAGAGATTCGCTCCGTACCCCAGGTCGCGCAGATTGCGCTCCAGCTGGAGCACGTCGCTGCCCCGGTCGCCCGCCTTCATCTCGCGGAACATCGGGACCGGGCCGTAGAGGAGGGTGACGGGCTTGTCGTTCAGCTCGTACAGTGCCTGCCCCATGGTCAGCGTCTTCCCTTCGGATGCGGCCATCGTGACGGTGCCCTCGACGGCGGACTTGACGGCGCGGCGCTGCGCGAAGTCGAGCGTGCCGTCGACCGTCTTGGACTGCACGAGGTCGGTGCGTACGACGGTCGCGGTGGCGGGCGGCAGGTTGCCGTCTCTCCCGGGGGCGCCCGCGTCGCCGCCGTCGCCGAGGAACAGGACTCCCCCGGTGACGGCGGCGGCGGCGACGGTCACCGCGCCGAGCGCGAGGCAGGCGGTGCGGCGCTTCACTGCATGCCGTCCAGACCATCGAGCAGCTTCGACTTGCACGCCTCGCGGGCCTGCTTGTACGACGGTGACTTCGTGTCGATGGACGGGGATGCCGGGTTCGGGTCGCCGCCCGGCTGGGCGTTGCCGCCGTTCATGGTCGGGTTGGTGAACTTGGAGACGCCGTTGTCCCGCATGCACTTGGCGTGCGCGAGCATCGACTCGTAGTCCTTCTGCTGGTCGCGCTTGGGCTCGGCCGCCATGGCTGCCTGCAACTCGGTGGCGCAGACACCGTTCTTGCCACCCTTGATGCCCTCGTTGCGGCCGGGCTGGGAGCCGATCTCGTCGATCTTCGTCCAGTCCAGGTGCCCGCTGAGCTTGGGGTCGGGGAAGTCCTTGTAGCCGCCCTTGGCCCGCATGCACTGGACGTACTTCATCTGGGCGTCGTAGAACTCGCTCTTGCCCGCGGGCTGGGTGCTCGGCTTGTTCTCGCCCTTTGCCGCGCTCCCGGCCGGAGCGTCCGGTACGTCGGCGATCGCGTCGTTCTTCTTCGCTCCGCCGGCGCTGTCGTCACCGCCGCCGCAGGCGACGGAGAAGGCGAGTACGGGCACGGCCACGAGGGTGGCCATGCGCAGCCGGGCGGCGGCGCGGGGGTTCGTCCAGAGGAAACTCATGCGCTTCACGTTCGCCGCCGCAGATGATGGCCCGTCCATGGCCACATGATGGGAACGTAACAATGCCCCCCGACCTGCGCGTCCACCCCCTGTGCGGAGTAGGCGGAGGCGGTCCCATGTGCCCATAATCGGCCCCATGCCGCATGTACTGCTCATCGAGGACGACGCGTCCGTACGGGACGGAATGGAGCTCGTGCTGCGCCGTCACGGGTACGGCGTGGATACCGCCGCCACCGGCGAGCAGGCCCTTGCCCTGCTGGCCGGCGAGCGGGGCGCGCGGATCGAACTGGCCGTACTGGACCTGATGCTGCCCGGCATGGACGGCTTCGAGGTGTGCCGCCGCATCCGCGCCCGCTCGGCGACCCTGCCGGTCATCATGCTGACCGCGCGCGGCGACGACTCGGACATCGTGACCGGCTTGGAGGCGGGCGCCGACGACTACGTCGTCAAGCCGGTCACGGCGCCCGTCCTGGAGGCGCGCATCCGGGCCGCCCTGCGCCGTGCGGAGCCGTCCGCACGACAGGGTCCGGACGCCGATCTCGCCGGGCTGGTGATCGACCGCGCCGGACTGACCGTCACCAGGAACGGCACCCCGGTCCCGCTGCCGCCCACCGAACTGCGGCTGCTGCTGGAGCTGTCAGCCTCTCCCGGCCGTGTCCTCAGCCGTGAGCACCTCCTCGAATGCGTCTGGGACCACAACTTCCTGGGCGACTCCAGGCTGGTGGACGCGGCGGTCGGCCGGCTGCGGGCCAAGATCGAGGACATACCGGCCAAGCCGCGGTACGTACAGACGGTGCGGGGCTTCGGCTACCGCTTCGGACCGCTGTGAACCGTACGGACAAGGACGGGCGCGGCGCCGCCTCGCAGAAGCGCTCCTGGCGGCTCGTCGGCGGGCTGCGCACCCGGCTCGTCGTCACCGTCGTCGTCGTCGCCCTCATCAGCGCGGTGACCGCGACCGCCCTCGCCTACCGGGACGCCCGCACCGCCGTCCTCCAGCGCACCCAGAACTCCGCCGTGAACGACCTCCGGGAGCGGGTCGCCGTGGTCGCCGCCGACTTCGACGTACCGCCCGACCACCAGTCGCTGTCCCGGTTCGCGGCAAAGGTCTCGGACGGCATCGGCGCCCGCATCGTGGTCGCCCGCTACCACGACCTCGTCGCGGTCTCCGCCCCGCTCGCCGAGACGGAGGGCCGGATCACCGTCGAGCTGCGCACCGCCGTCGCGACCGGCGGCGACGCCATGTTCCAGCGGGTGCAGTGGCGGGGGGAGCCCTATCTGGCCGTCGGCATGCCCGTGACGTATGCCGACGGGGACCGCCGCACCTCCGGCCTGGAGGTCTTCGCGATCACCGACCTACGGGCCGAGCGCGACGACGCCGCCGCCCTGCTGGACTCCGTACGGGCGGGCATCGTGCCGGTGGTGCTGCTGGCCGCCGTCCTGGCGCTGCTGGCCGCGGGGACGGTCCTTCGTCCGGTACGGAAGCTGGGCCGGGCCACCCGCGAGCTCGCGGCCGGAGACCTCGGCAGCCGGGTCGCCGTCACCGGACACGACGAACTCGCCGACCTGGCACGGACGTTCAACGAGTCCGCCGACGCGCTCCAGGCTTCCGACGCGGAACTGCGCGAGCAGGAGGCGAAGGCACGCCGCTTCGTGGCGGACGTGTCGCACGAACTGCGCACGCCCCTCGCGGCGATGACGATGGTGGCGACCGTTCTGGAGGAGGACGCCGACCAGTTGCCGCCGGACGCGGCGCGGGCGGCCCGTACCGTCGGCGCGGAGACGGCACGGCTGTCCCGGCTGGTCGAGGACCTGATGGAGATCTCCCGCTTCGACGCCAAGGCGGTACGGCTGAACGCGGCCGAGACGGACCTCGCCGACACCGTACGGGCGTCGCTGGCGCTGCGCGGCTGGACGGACCGGGTGCGGACGCACCTCCCCGACGGCGTACGGGCGGTGGTCGACCGGCGCCGCGTCGACGTGATCGTCGCGAACCTGGTGGGCAACGCGCTGCGGCACGGAGCCCCTCCGGTCACCGTGACCCTCAAGACGGCCCGCGAGGCGGACGGGGAGTGGGTGACGCTGGAGGTCGCCGACCACGGTCCCGGGCTGCCGCCGGGGGCTCTCGAGCGGGTCTTCGACCGGTTCTACAAGGCGGACGCGGCCCGCTCGCGTGGCGCGGCCGACGACAGCGGACAGGGCAGCGGCCTCGGCACGGCGATCGCGCTGGAGAACGCACGGCTGCACGGCGGCACGGTCGACGCGGCCGACGGACCGCGGGGCGGCGCGGTGTTCACTCTGCGGCTGCCCCTGCGACGTACGGGGGAGGGCACGGAATGAAGTTCCGGCAGCAGGGCGTGGTCGCCGCGCTGGGGATGATCGCCCTCATGGGTTGCGGCGTCCAGCCGACCGGAGTGATAGGCGCGGGCGAGCCCGCGTCCGGGCTGACGCGCGGGATACGGCTGTACTACGCGTCCGCCGACGGGTTGCGCGGAGTGCCCGTGCCCGACAAGGAGGTCAACGACCTCAACGGGGCGCTGAAGCTGCTCGCCCAGGACCCGTCGCGCGCCTACCAGCGCGACGGCCTGACCTCGCTCGTCCGGCTCGGCGGGTACGGGGCCACCGGGGCAGGCACCCGTGTCACGTTGCGCGTCGACGGCCCCTATGGGGGAACGGGGCACGATCTGGGCACGGGGCAGCTGGTGTGCACGCTGGCACGCGCTCAGTCCGTACTTGACCCGAAGGTCAGGGCCGACGACGTCGAGGTCACCGTGCGACCGTCCGAGGGCGTCGCGCTGGGTCCCTTCCGGTGTGCGGAGTTCCTCAAAGGGTGAGGCGGGGCAGGTGAGTTCGCGGCGGCGTGCCCGGTGAGCGGTCGCGCCGCCGTCCATACCGCCCCGTACAGCGGTGCGCCGTCCTTGGCCCAGCGCCGGAACCAGGTGTGCGAGGTGGCCCAGGAGCCGTACCGATCGGGCACGTCCGCCACTGCCCGGGATCACTGTGATGACAGGCCCTGGGCCTGTCGGGCTGCGGCGGGGGTGATGCGCCCGGCGCAACCGGCCGCGCACGAAACGGCCCCGCTGCGGTGCCGGGCCGGCCGGTGACGCCACCGGCCGGCCCGTCGTTCCTCGGCGCGGTCAGTCCTCGTGGCCCAGTTGGAGGTCGCGTTCGGTCCGTCCGCCACCCGCGACCTGGAGGACGGTGGCCACCGGCGGGTACCCGGCCGCGATCACCGTGTACTCACCGGTGGACAGGTCCACGAACCGGAATGCGCCGTCGGGCCCGGTGGTCAGCGTGTCAACCACATTGCCCGCCGCGTCCAGGAGCGTGACCCTGGCATCCTCGACGGGCCGGCCGCCGCTCGCCCGTACGACGCCGCGCAGCACCGCTCCACCGGCGAGTTCGATGTCCTGCCGGGTCTCCCTGGCCGCCTGTACGCTCACCGGCAGCGCGGCGGGCCGGAACGCGGGGGCGCTGGCGGCGAGGGTGTACTCGCCGGCCACCAGCTCCGTGATCACATAGCCTCCTTCGCGGCCGCTGCGGGTGGAAGCGACCACTTCGCCGCGTACATCGGTGAGGGTGACGGCGGCGTCGCGCACCGGGAGGCCGTCGGCGGTGACGACGGTCCCGGCGAGGCGTCCCGCACCGCCGAGCACCACATCGAGTGCGACGGGCCGTTCGCCCACGGTGACGCTGACGGCCTGCGGCTGGTGGCCGCCGGCCGCGGCGATGAGGACGTACGAACCGGCGCCGGGCACGCTCAGCGCGTATCGCCCGTCGTCCCCGCTCGCGCCCCGTCCGACCTGCTGTCCCTGGACGTCGATGAGAGTGAGGGCGGCGCGCGGGACCTTCGTCCCGTCGGGGTGCTGGACGCTGCCGCACACCGGCACACCGGACAGGTACACGGGCGGCGGCGGAGCCGCAGCGGTGGTGCGGGCGGCGGGGATCGGTGCGGACTCGGCGGCGGTTTCGGGACTGTGGTGGGACACCAGTGGTTTCTCCTTGAGGAAGAAGGCGAAGAACAGGCCGAGCGCGAGCACCGGCACGAGGTAGAGGAAGATCCGTGGCATCGCGTCGGCATACGCCTGGATGTAACTGTCGCGCAGCGCGGGCTCCATGGCATGGACCAGCTGCGGGGTGATGGACTCGGGGTCGGGGAGATCGGCGCCGGACGGCAGGCGGACGGCGAGCGCGTCCGCGAGGCGGCCCGCGAAGAGCGTCCCGAAGACGGCGGCGCCGACGCTGCCGCCGATCTGCCGGAAGTAGTTGTTGGCGCTGGTGGCGGCGCCGAGGTCGGCGGGCTTTACGGAGTTCTGCACGGCGAGCACCAGTACCGGCATGACCAGGCCGATCCCGATGCCGAGCACAGCCTGCGCGATGCTGTATTCGAGGCGTGGAGTGTCGGTTTCGAGCCGGGAGAGCAGCCACATGCCGGCCACCGAGACGGCACTGCCGAGAATCGGATGGACGCGGTAGCGGCCGGTACGGGAGATCAGCTGACCGGAGACGACGGACGCGGCGACGATGCCCCCCATCATCGGTAGCATCAGCAGCCCGGATTCGGTGGCCGTGGCGCCGTCGACCATCTGCAGGAACGTCGGCAGATAGCTGGCGGCGCCGAACAGTGCGACCCCGACCACCGCGCCGACGAGTGCGGTGACATTGAAGATCGAGTCACGGAACAGCCGCAGCGGAATGATCGGTTCTGCTGCCCGGTGCTCGACGACGAGGAACAGCAGGGCCGTTCCGGCGGCTCCGGCCGCGAGCCCCAGGATGGTGCGCGATCCCCAGGCGTACTCCGTGCCGCCCCAGCTGGTCAGCAGCACCAGGCAGGTGGAGGCGGCCGCGAGCAGCAGCGCGCCGAGGATGTCGAGACGGGGCCGGACGGTGGGCCTGGGGAGTTTCAGTACGACGGTGATGACGGCGAGGGTGATCAGGCCGAACGGAACGTTGATGTAGAAGCACCAGCGCCAGGAGGCGTGGTCGGTGAAGAAGCCGCCGAGCAGCGGGCCCGCCACGGAGGCGAGACCGAAGGCGGCTCCGATGAGCCCCATGAACCGGCCGCGTTCCCGGGGCGGTACGACATCCGCAATGATCGCCTGGACACCGATCATGAGCCCGCCGCCGCCGATGCCCTGGACAGCACGGAAGGCGATCAGTTCGTCCATGGTGCGAGACCAGCCGGCCAGCGCGGAGCCGATGACGAAGACGACGATCGCGAACTGGAAGACGCCCTTGCGGCCGAAGAGGTCCCCGAGCTTTCCGTAGACCGGCAGCCCGATGGTGGAGGCGAGGAGGTACGCGGTGACGGCCCAGGACATCTTCTCCAGACCGTGCAGCTCACCGACGATCTTCGGCAGTGCGGTGGCGACGATCATCTGGTCGAGCGCCGCAAGCAGAAGCGTGAGCATCAGCCCGAGGAAGACCAGCCGGATGTGGCGGGGGGTGGTCTCCGGTACGGCGGAAGGCGCGACAGCTGCGGCTTCTTCCGCCTTTTTCGCGACAGGGAGCGGCGAGGGCGGCGTGGTCGCCGCCTCGGTGGTCCCCCCACCGCTCGGCTCGTCCTCCAACAGAGTGATCCCACCCACCACGTGCCGCTCCCCTCGTCGCATCTGCGCCGCCCATTTCTCGCAGGCGCGACAAGGGAGGGCAAACGCAACGGGGGGCGCTGACGGCGCACTCGGAGGGCTTAGCCCCCGGTGAGAGCCACTACGGCGCACAACCGACGGGCCGAGAAAACCACCCGAACCGGTGAGGCCGGTCAAGAGGGCGTGGAGCTACTTCTCGACCTCGGCGGCGAGGTTCTGCAGCAGCTCGTCGTAGATCCGCCCAAGTCCCTTGGGCGCAAAGGTCTTCTCGAAGAATCCACGGATGCCGCCGGCCCCGTTCCAGACGGTCGACACGACCGTCTTCGACTTGCCCTCACCGGCCGGAGTGACGGTCCAGGTGGTGACCATCGAGGAGTTGCGGTCCTTCTCCACAAGCCGGCCGTCGGTGGGCTCGGTGACCTCCAGCAGACAGTCGCGCACCCGCTTACTGGTGGCCTGGAGCTTCCAGTGGACGAGGGTGCCCTCACCGTCACCGCCCTCGCGCACCTCGTACTCACTGAAGTGTCCGGGCAGCACCTTGCTCCGGACCTCCCTGTAGTCGGCCAGCGCGTCGAACACCGTCTCCGCGTTCGCCGCGATGACTCGCTCTGTCGTGGCCTCGACCTGCGCCATGGCTGTTCCTCCAGCACTCGGTTGTTCGGGGGTGTACTGAGCCAACCACCTCCGGGACGCCGCTCAAAATCCGGGCCGGGACGAAGGGGAGAAAACGATTAAAGGAACAAGTGTTCTATTTTCTGTTACGTCCACGAGCCGGCGACCGAGTTCGGCATCGCCCCTCGCACCGCGGCTCGGCCGCCGGCTCCCCGTAAGCCAGGAGCAGCGGTCACCGCTCGACGACCCCGAACCCACCCGGCTGACCCTGCACCGACCCGGCGGATCCGAGCCGGAAGGGCCCGGCACATCCGACGCAGGCAAATGGGTCAACTCTCAATAGAACATGTCCTTCCTGGTCCAAATGTGGGGAGCATGCGGCGGGGGCTGCGCCACGTGCAGCCGTCTTTCCCCCACCAAGGGAGGCCATATGACGAAACGTCCAGGAATTCTGTTCGCCGTCAGTGTGACGGTCGCCGGTCTGGTGACCGCCGCCCCGTCCCCGGCGACCGCCGACACCGGTGCGCAGCCCACCACAGCTGAGCTCAGATGGACCGGCTGCGGCACCAAGTCGTACCCGAGTCTGCAGTGCTCATCGGTCAGCACACCGCTCAATCATGACGATCCGTCGGGTCGGCAGATCACCCTCGCCCTGTCCCGGATTCCGCACACCTCGAAGACCTTCCAGGGTCCCCTGCTCGTCAATCCGGGCGGCCCCGGGGGCAGCGGCCTGTCGATGGCCGGCTTCGTGGCGTCCTCGCTGCCGAAGTCGGTTGCCGCGCAGTACGACGTGATCGGGTTCGACCCGCGCGGCGTCGGCGCGAGCGAGCCCGCGCTGGACTGCGTACCGAAGTACTTCGACCCGCTGCGCCCCGATTCGGTGCCGGACTCGCTCACGGCCGAGGAGGCCAACCGCAACCGGGCCCGCACGTTCGCGCAGGCATGTGGCGAGAAGTACCCGGATCTGCTGCCCTACATGGACACGGTCAGCGCCGCGAAGGACCTCGATGTGATCCGGCAGGCAACCGGTTCCCAGGAGCTCAACTACTTCGGGTACTCGTACGGGACCTACCTCGGCGCGGTGTACGCCAAGCTGTTCCCGGAGCGGGTGCGGCGCCTGGTGCTCGACTCGAACGTCGACCCGGATGGTGTCTGGTACGACGACAACATCGGCCAGAACTACGCCTTCGACGCCCGCCACAAGGCGTTCGCCGCCTGGGTCGCGAAACATGACACCACGTACCGGCTCGGCAGCGACCCGGCGAAGGTCGAGGATGCCTGGTACGCGATGCGTGCCGCCGTCAAGGCGAGCCCCGCGGGCGGGAAGGTCGGGGCGAGCGAGCTGGAGGACACCTTCATGCCCGGCGGCTACTACGACGGCTACTGGCCCTATCTGGCCGATGCGTTCGCGGCGTATGTGAACGACCACGACCAGGACGCGCTCGTGAAGGCGTACAAGAGGTTCGGCGCGGTCGACGCGAAGGCCGACAACGGGTACTCGGTCTACGCGGCCGTGCAGTGCCGCGACACCCAGTGGCCCCGCCAGTGGAACACCTGGCGCAACGACAGCTGGAAGGTGCACGGCAAGGCACGCTTCTCCACCTGGAACAACACCTGGTACAACGCCCCGTGCGCCGACTGGCCGGTGGAGCCGCTGAACCCGGTACAGGTCTCCAACGACAGCCTGCCGCCGGCACTGCTCTTCCAGGCCACCGAGGACGCGGCCACGCCGTACGAGGGCGGAGTCACCCTGCACCGCAAGCTGCGCGGCTCCAGCCTGGTGGTCGAGCAGGGTGGCGGCAATCACGGCGTCACACTGAGTGGCAACGACTGCCTGGACACCTATCTGGCGGACTATCTCGACAAGGGCACCGTCCCACGCGGCAATGGCAGCCGGGCCGACGCGGACGCCGTCTGCGCCAAGTCCCCCGACCCGAAGCCACTGGCCGGCAGAGCGGCGGCGAAGTCGGCCCGGGGAAAGGATTCCGGCACCAGGGGCAGTACCCTGCACGGCCTGCTCGGCTTCCGCGGCTGACGGCCCACGAACCCGGGCCGGACTGACGTACGGGCCATCCTGCCGCATGCGCCAGGATGGCCCGCATGACGATACGAACCACGCCCGATGTGCTCGTACGGGACATGACCGTCGACGACTGCGAGGCGGTCGCGAGAGTCCGGGTGCGCGGCTGGCAGGCCGCGTACGCCGGGCTGATGCCGCAGTCGCATCTGGACGCCATGGACATCGCCGAGGACGCGGAACGGTGCCGTGGATTCTTCACCGAGGGCAACAAGGTCGTGAATGCGGTGGCCGAACGGGCGGGCCTCGGCGTGATCGGCTGGGCCTGCTACGGCCCGTACCGCGAGCACGGCAGACTGCTGGCGCGGGGCGAGCTGTACGCGATCTACGTACTGCCCGAGCAGATCGGGACCGGGGCCGGCCGCGCCCTGATGGCACAGATGCTCACCCGCGCCACCGCGGACGGCTTTGTGGACCTGGCGCTCCGGGTGCTGAAGGAGAATGCCCCGGCCCGCCGCTTCTACGAACGCGCGGGCTTCCTCCCCGACGGCGCCGAGGAGCCTTTCGAGGTGGACGGCGTACTCGTGCCCGAGGTTCGGTACGTACGCGCCCTCAGGCCCCCCGCCCCGGCAGCCGGCTGAGCGCATCCCGTGCCGCGCCGCCCAGTCGCGGGTGCGGCAGCGCCGCCTCCAGGAGCGGGCGGGCCTCTTCGTCCCCGAGCTGTCCAAGCCCTTCCACACACGCGAGCGCCACCCGCCAGTGCGGATCGTCCGGGGCCAGGAGCCGCTCCAGGGTGCTCATCAGCGCCGGTACGGACTCCGGGGCCCGAAGCGCGGTGAGCAGCCGCACCGGGTGCAGGGCGTACGCAGTGCGCAGGGTGTTCGTCGCCAGGGCGGCGGCGGCCCGGGGTGTGCGGGGGTCACCGAGGCGCTCCAGGGCGTGGGCAGCACAGACGCAGCGCTCCGGGTCGCGGTGGTTGAGCAGCAGGACCAGCGCCTCGAAGGCCCGTCGGTCACCGCCGCAGCCGAGCCGGAACGCGGCGATCTCTCGCGCCCAGAGCGGGCGTTCGCGTTCCACGAGGACCCGGGCCAGTTCCTCGTCGTCGTCGGTGGCGAGCAGTCTGCGGTACGCCGCCGACTCCCCCGCCTCGTCCGCCAGCCGGTCCGCCAGCGACCGGAACTCCTCATCCATGACCGTCAGCGTATCGGCGATGACGGTGAGTGTGAGCCGAACCACAGCGACTTGGGGCTGGCGCGCTCGTTACCCACCGGTTAAGCTCATGTGAGCGGGACACACTCCCCGCCTGCTCCGGTGGCCTGGTGACGCAGCCACCCGGAGTGCTTGTCGGTTCGGCAGCTTTGCGAGACGTGACTCCGGGACAGAGTCCGTCGCCCCTTCCCGGTCCAGGCGCCATCATCGCGCCTCGGCCCTGAGCACCACGACACGCAATTCCCGCACGCCCTGCGCCAGTTCGCCGTTTCGGCGCGCGCCGTGCTCCTCACAGTCGTCACTCATTCTCTGGAGTCCCGTGATGGACACCCCGCTCAGCACCATTGCCGTCGTCGGTCTCGGCACCATGGGCACCGGCATAGCCGAAGTCCTGGCCCGCGCCGGCCACAAGGTCATCGGTATCGACATCAGCGACGCGGCCGCCCGTCAGGCCGTCGCCACCCTGGAAGCCGCAACCGCCCGCGCCGTGCGACGCGAACGGATCACGGAGGAGGAGCGGAGCGACGTCCTCACCCGGTTCCGTACCTTCGGTGACCTCCGGGCCGCCGCGGAGGCGGAGCTGGTCATCGAGGTCGTGCCCGAGTCGTACGAGATCAAGCAGCAGCTCTTCCGGGAGCTCGACGCGATCGTCTCCCCCACCGCGATCCTGGCGACCGGCACCAACGCCCTGTCGGTCACCCGGCTCGCCGCCGAATCGCTGCACCCCGAGCGCGTGCTCGGTCTGCACTTCTTCAACCCGGCGCCCGCGATGAAGCTGGTCGAGGTGGTCTCCTCGGTGCTGACCGCGCCGCCGGCCGTCGCGGCGGTCACCGAGCTCGCCCGCAGCCTGGGCAAGGAGCCGGTCGCGGTCGGCGACCGGCCGGGCTTCGTCGCCGACGGGCTGCTGTTCGGGTACCTCAACCAGGCTGCCGCGATGTACGAGGCGAACTACGCCTCCCGTGAGGACATCGACGCGGCGATGAAGCTGGGCTGCGGCCTGCCGATGGGCCCGCTCGCCCTGCTCGACCTGATCGGGATCGACACCGCCCGTACCGTCCTGGAGGCGATGTACTGCGCGTCGCACGACCGGCTGCACGCCCCGGCCCCCATCCTCAGGCAGCTCAGCGAGGCGGGACTGACCGGCCGCAAGTCGGGCCGCGGTTTCTACACGTACGCGGAAACCGGCAGCCAGACCGTGGTGCCGGACGCGCTGACGCCGCAGGAGAGTGCGTCGGCGGCCGGCGGGCGCACGGTGCGGTCGGTGGGTGTCGCGGGCTCCGGCACGATGGCCTCGGGGATCGCCGAGGTCTTCGCGAAGGCCGGCTACGACGTGGTGCTCGCCGCCCGCAGCCAGGAGAAGGCGGACACGGCGAAGGGCCGGATCGCCAAGTCGCTTGAGCGTTCCGTCACCAAGGGGCGGCTGACGGCCGAGGCGCGGGACGAGACCCTGGCCCGGATCACCGCGGCCGGTTCGCTGGACGCCTTCGCCGATGTCGATCTCGCGGTCGAGGCAGTCGCCGAGGACCTGTCGGTCAAGCAGCAGTTGTTCGGGACGATGGACAAGGTCTGCAAGCCGGGTGCGGTGCTCGCCACCACCACCTCGTCGCTGCCGGTCGTGGCCGTCGCGCGGGCCACCTCGCGTCCGCAGGACGTCATCGGGATGCACTTCTTCAACCCGGCGCCCGCGATGAAGCTGGTCGAGGTCGTCCGTACGGTGCTCACCGACGACGATGTCCATGCCACCGTCCGCGAGGTGTGCGTCAAGGTCCGCAAGCACCCGGTGGACTGCGGGGACCGGGCCGGCTTCATCGTGAACGCGCTGCTGTTCCCGTACCTCAACAACGCGATCAAGATGGTCGAGGAGCACTACGCGAGCCTCGACGACATCGACGCCGCGATGAAGCTGGGCGGAGGCTATCCGATGGGCCCGTTCGAGCTTCTCGACGTCGTCGGTCTCGATGTCTCGCTCGCCATCGAGAAGGTGCTGCACAGCGAGTTCCGTGACCCGGGCCTGGCCCCGGCGCCGCTGCTGGAGCATCTGGTGGCCGCGGGCTGCCTCGGTCGCAAGACGGGGCGCGGCTTCCGCGAATATGCCCGGCGCTGAGAGGGTCCGGCAGTGGGCAGCGCGGTGAAGGAGCGGGGCTGGGGCGCGTGCATCGCAAGGCGGAGGATTGAGGCATGGCGAATGGGGCCTCCCCTGCTCGAGCGAAGCCGAGAGCTCGGGGAACACGGTGATTGACGACAACGCCGCGAGGTGCGTGCCCCCGCCCCGCGACGCCGCGAAGCCCGCTGCCGGACCCTCTGAGCCGGGAGCCGGGTGGGGCGGGCTGCTCGGTCCTCCGGGCGGCCCGCCCCCGCGGGCGCATTCCCCTGCACCGATGCAGTACGTTCACACCATGTCCCAGCCCGTCAGGTCCCCCCGTACCTCCGCCGCGTCCGACGCCCAGGAGAGTGCCGCAGGCACCCGCGCCGCCGCCCAACGGCTCAAAATGCGCCGCGAACTGGCCGCCGCAGCAATGGAACTCTTCGCCACGAAGGGGTACGAGGCGACGACGGTCGACGAGATCGCGGGCGCCGCGGGAGTCGCCCGGCGGACCTTCTTCCGGCACTTCCGCTCCAAGGAAGAGGCGATCTTCCCGGACCACGACGACACCCTCGTCAGGGCCGAGGCCGTCCTCAACGCCGCCCCCGCGCACGAGCACCCGCTCGACACCGTCTGCCGCGGCATCAAGGAAGTCATGAAGATGTACGCGGCAAAGCCCGCGGTCTCCGTGGCCCGCTACAAGCTGACCCGTGAGGTCCCCACACTGCGCGAGGCCGAAATCGCCTCGGTGGCCCGCTACGAGCGGCTGTTCACGCGCTATCTGCTGGGCCACTTCGACGAGCGCGACCACCATGTCGGCAATGACGATCCGCTGCTCGCGGAGGTCGCGGCATCCGCCGTCGTCACCGCGCACAACCATGTACTGCGCCGCTGGCTGCGGGCGGGCGGCGAGGGCGACGTGGAGGCCCAGCTCGACCACGCCTTCTCGATCGTCCGCGACACGTTCGGGACCGGTATCGGCGCGGGCCGGATCGTCGGCACCGAGCCGGCGAAGCAGCCGGCGACCTCGGTGACGTCCCAGGGCGAGGTACTGGTCGCGGTGGCCCGGACGGACGCGCCGCTCGACGAAGTGATGCACACGATCCAGCAGGCGCTCAAGAACCGCTGAACGGGGCGTGCCGGCCGGATCCGCCCGGCCGGCCGTCCCCGTCCCCGCTTGCCTGACGGGCCCGGTTCCCTGCCCGCACCAAAAACCTGGTTGCCGCGCCCGCACCCCGGTGCTGTGGTGAGCGGATGAATCATGATCGCGACACACTTCTGACGCTTTTCGACCGCGAGATGCGCGAGCACGCCCGGCCCGACGGCCCCGGTGTCCGGATCGAGCGCACCGATGGTGTCGTACGGCAGGTCGGCGCGGCCGACGACTGGAACGGTGTCGTCTGGTCGGCCCCGGACCTGGATCCCGTACGGGCCGACGCCGCGATCGCGGCACAGGTGGCCCATTACACGGCGCTCGGACACGACGAGTTCGAATGGAAGCTCTACGCGCACGACCGGCCGGCGGATCTGGCGGAGCGGCTCCTGGCGGCCGGTTTCGAGGCGGAGGAGCCGGAGACCCTGCTGGTCGCCCCGGTGGCCGACCTCACGACGGCGGTGGAGCTCCCCGAGGGCGTCCGGCTGCGCACCATGAGTGACGCGGACGATGTGGAGCTGATGGCCCGTGCTCATGAGCAGGCATTCGGCTCGGACTGGTCGCGGCTGCGGCATCAGGTGCTGGCCCGGCTGACCGAGGACCCGGACAGCTTCGTCGGCGTCCTCGCCATGGCGGGCGACGAGCCGGTGAGCTCGGCCAGGATGGAGCTGTACCCGGGCACGGGCTTCGCGGGGCTCTGGGGCGGCGGCACGGTCGAGGCGTGGCGCGGAAGGGGCATCTACCGGGCCTTGGTCGCCTTCCGGGCCCGGATCGCGGCGGAGCGCGGCTACGGCTACGTCTCGGTGGACGCCTCCGACCAGAGCAGCCCGATCCTGCAGCGACTCGGATTCCTGGCCCTGAGCACCACGACTCCGTACGTGTACCGGCTCTCTCGCTGACCGGACGACCCTCAGGGCAAATCAACGCGAAATACCCCTCACGTTGCTCATGCGTGCCCGGCGGGTGACAAGTGAGAGAAATTATTGGCACCGAGTGCCTTGCCAGCTGTCACGGAGTGCCATACGTTGAAGTTGTCCGGGCGACCGGCGTGCTGAGACCTCACGTACGCCGGCTGTCCCCGCAAGCAATATGCCTGCGCGCCCGGACGCCTGCGTCACAGGCAAACCCTTCTGCTCCACAGAGCAAGCCGAAGCCTTACCAGCCGAACCGACGGCAGCACCTCCACACCACACTGCCCCCCTCAGCTTGCAGGGACTCTCAAGCGTTCCCTCAGCGCCCCCATCCGCCGGAGGCACACCGTGAAGGAAATCCTGGACGCGATCCAATCGCAGACGGAATTGAAAAGCGGCTCCGCCGCGGGCACAGCCGCAGACTTCGCGGCCCTGGCCATCCCTGAGTCGTACCGCGCGGTGACCGTGCACAAGGACGAGACGGAGATGTTCGCCGGGCTCACCACCCGCGACAAGGACCCCCGCAAGTCACTGCATCTCGACGAGGTTCCGGTGCCCGAGCTCGGGCCCGGTGAGGCGCTGGTCGCCGTCATGGCCAGCTCGGTGAACTACAACTCCGTGTGGACCTCGATCTTCGAGCCGATGGCCACCTTCGGATTCCTGGAGCGCTACGGCAAGCTCAGCGAGCTCACCAAGCGCCACGACCTGCCGTACCACGTCATCGGCTCCGACCTCGCGGGCGTCGTCCTGCGCACCGGCCCCGGCGTCAACGCCTGGCACCCGGGCGACGAGGTCGTCGCACACTGCCTCTCGGTCGAACTGGAGTCCTCGGACGGCCACAACGACACGATGCTCGACCCCGAGCAGCGCATCTGGGGCTTCGAGACCAACTTCGGCGGCCTCGCCGAGATCGCGCTCGTCAAGTCCAACCAGCTGATGCCGAAGCCGCAGCACCTCAGCTGGGAGGAGGCCGCGGCTCCCGGCCTGGTCAACTCCACCGCGTACCGCCAGCTCGTCTCGCGCAACGGCGCCGGCATGAAGCAGGGCGACAACGTGCTGATCTGGGGCGCCAGCGGCGGACTCGGTTCATACGCCACGCAGTTCGCGCTGGCCGGTGGCGCCAACCCGATCTGCATCGTCTCCAGCGAACAGAAGGCGGACATCTGCCGGAAGATGGGCGCCGAGGCGATCATCGACCGCAACGCCGAGGGCTACAAGTTCTGGAAGGACGAACACAACCAGGACCCGCGCGAGTGGAAGCGGTTCGGCAAGCGCATCCGTGAACTCACCGGCGGCGAGGACGTGGACATCGTCTTCGAGCATCCGGGCCGCGAGACGTTCGGCGCCTCGGTGTACGTGACCCGCAAGGGCGGCACGATCGTCACCTGCGCCTCGACGTCCGGCTACAACCACGAGTACGACAACCGCTACCTGTGGATGTCACTGAAGAAGATCGTGGGCTCGCACTTCGCCAACTACCGCGAGGCGTGGGAGGCCAACCGGCTGGTCGCCAAGGGCAAGATCCACCCGACGCTGTCGAAGGTCTACTCCCTGGAAGAGACCGGTCAGGCCGCGTACGACGTGCACCGCAACCTCCACCAGGGCAAGGTCGGCGTCCTGGCGCTGGCGCCGCGCGAGGGTCTGGGCGTGCGCAACGAGGAGCTGCGCGAGCAGCACATCGACGCCATCAACCGCTTCCGGAACGTCTGAGGTTCACCGATGAGCGAACGTCAGAAGGACCGCCCGTGGCTCATGCGGACGTACGCCGGTCACTCGACCGCCGAGGCGTCCAACGAGCTCTACCGGCGCAACCTCGCCAAGGGTCAGACGGGCCTGTCGGTCGCCTTCGACCTGCCGACCCAGACGGGTTACGACCCCGACCACATCCTCGCCCGCGGCGAGGTCGGGCGGGTCGGCGTGCCCGTGTCGCACCTCGGTGACATGCGGCGGCTGTTCCAGGGCATACCCCTGGAGCAGATGAACACCTCGATGACGATCAACGCCACCGCCATGTGGCTGCTGGCGCTCTACCAGGTGGTTGCCGAGGAACAGGGCGCCGACGCCACCAGGCTCCAGGGCACCACGCAGAACGACATCGTCAAGGAGTACCTCTCACGCGGGACACACGTCTTCCCGCCCGGTCCCTCACTGCGGCTGACCACCGACATGATCACGTACACGGTCAGCCACATCCCGAAGTGGAACCCAATCAACATCTGCAGCTACCACCTGCAGGAGGCGGGAGCCACCCCGGTCCAGGAGATCGCGTACGCCATGTCGACGGCCATCGCCGTCCTCGACGCCGTGCGCGACTCCGGCCAGGTGCCCGGGGAGAAGTTCGGCGATGTGGTCGCCCGGATCTCGTTCTTCGTGAACGCGGGTGTCCGTTTCATCGAGGAGATGTGCAAGATGCGCGCCTTCGGCCGCATCTGGGACCAGGTCACCCGCGAGCGGTACGGCATCACCGATGCCAAGCAGCGCCGCTTCCGCTACGGCGTCCAGGTCAACTCCCTCGGACTGACCGAGGCACAGCCGGAGAACAACGTCCAGCGCATCGTCCTGGAGATGCTGGCCGTGACCCTCTCCAAGGACGCCCGCGCCCGGGCCGTCCAGCTGCCGGCCTGGAACGAGGCGCTGGGGCTCCCCCGGCCCTGGGACCAGCAGTGGTCGCTCCGTATCCAGCAGGTCCTCGCGCACGAGAGCGATCTGCTGGAGTACGAGGACATCTTCGCCGGGTCGCATGTCATCGAGGCCAAGGTGGACGACCTGGTCACCGAGTCGCTCGCCGAGATCGACCGGATCCAGCAGATGGGCGGCGCCATGGCGGCCGTCGAGTCCGGCTACCTGAAGTCCGAGCTGGTCTCCTCGCACGCCGCCCGCCGGGCCCGGATCGAGGGCGGTGAGGAGAAGATCGTCGGCGTCAACATCTACGAGACGACGGAACCGAACCCTCTCACCGCGGACCTCGACGGGGCGATCATGACGGTCGACCCCGCCAATGAGGCCAGGGTCGTCACAGCCCTCCAGGAGTGGCGTGACAATCGCGACGAGGCCCGTGCCACCGACGCGCTGGCCGCGCTGAAGAAGGCCGCCGCGGGCACCGAGAACATGATGGAAGCGACCGTGGAGTGCGCCCGCGCGGGTGTCACCACCGGCGAGTGGTCCTGGGCGCTGCGCGATGTCTTCGGCGAGTTCCGGGCTCCGACGGGCGTCTCGTCCGCCCCGGTCGCGGTGACCGCTCAGGCCGGCACACCGCTCGCGCTGGTCCGCGAAAAGGTCGCCCGTACCGCGGCGGACCTGGGCGCCGGACGACTGCGGCTGCTGGTCGGCAAGCCGGGCCTGGACGGGCACTCCAACGGCGCCGAGCAGATCGCTGTACGGGCCCGTGACGCCGGTTTCGAGGTCGTCTACCAGGGGATCAGGCTGACCCCCGAACAAATCGTCTCGGCCGCCCTCGCCGAGGACGTGCACTGCGTCGGTCTGTCGATCCTGTCGGGTTCCCACGCCGAACTCGTACCGGACGTACTCACCCGGCTGCGCGAGGCGGGCGCCGCCGACATCCCGGTGATCGCGGGCGGGATCATTCCGCCCGCCGATGCCGCGGCCCTGATCGGAGCCGGTGTCGCCGCCGTATTCACCCCAAAGGATTTCGGTATCACGGAGATCATCGGCCGTATCGTCGACGAGATCCGGAAAGCGAACAAACTCGACCCTCTGGAGGTCCCCGCATGACCCGGCCCGCCCACCCGTCTCCCGCCACCACCCTTGCGGGGAGCGGCTCCGCCGCACACCTCCCGAACCGTCTGCGTCCGCGCCGTTCCTGTCTGGCAGTGCCGGGCTCGAACCCGCGGTTCCTGGAGAAGGCCCAGGGCCTCCCGGCCGACCAGGTCTTCCTGGACCTCGAGGACGCCTGCGCCCCGCTCGCCAAGGAGGGCGCACGGCACCACATCGTCGACGCCCTGAACAACGGCGACTGGACGGGCAAGACCCGGGTCGTGCGCGTCAACGACTGGACGACGCACTGGACGTACCGCGATGTCATCACGGTCGTCGAGGGCGCCGGCCAGAACCTCGACTGCATCATGCTGCCGAAGGTGCAGGACGCCCAGCAGGTCGTATCGCTCGACCTCCTGCTGACCCAGATCGAGAAGACGATGGGCTTCGAGGTCGGCAGGATCGGCATCGAGGCGCAGATCGAGAACGCCAAGGGCCTGGTGAACATCGACGACATCGCCGCCGCCTCGCCGCGCCTGGAGACACTCATCTTCGGCCCGGCCGACTTCATGGCGTCGATCAACATGAAGACCCTGGTCGTCGGCCAGCAGCCGCCCGGGTACGGCGCGGACGCGTACCACTACATCCTCATGCGCATTCTGATGGCGGCCCGTACGCACGACCTCCAGGCGATCGACGGTCCCTTCCTGCAGATCCGTGACGTGGACGCGTACCGCGAGGTCGCGGGCCGTGCGGCGGCGCTGGGCTTCGACGGCAAGTGGGTGCTGCACCCCGGTCAGGTCGACGCGGCCAATGAGGTGTTCTCGCCGTCGCAGGAGGACTACGACCACGCCGAGCTGATCCTCGACGCGTACGAGTGGTGCACCTCGGAGGCGGGCGGCAAGAAGGGTTCGGCGATGCTCGGCGACGAGATGATCGACGAGGCGAGCCGGAAGATGGCCCTGGTCATCGCCGGCAAGGGCCGCGCGGCCGGTATGCAGCGCACTTCCGAGTTCGAAGCTCCGGAGGCCTGATCATGCAGTTCGGACGCACCTACGAGGAGTTCGAGGTCGGCGCGGTGTACAAGCACTGGCCCGGAAAGACGGTCACGGAGTACGACGACCACCTCTTCTGTCTGCTCACCATGAATCATCACCCGCTGCACATGGACAGCAACTACGCGGGGAAGACGACCGATTTCGGCAAGAACGTTGTAGTGGGCAACTACATCTACTCGCTGTTGCTCGGCATGTCCGTCCCCGATGTCTCCGGAAAGGCGATCGCCAACCTGGAGGTCGAGTCACTGAAGCATGTCGCGCCGACCTTCCACGGCGACACGATCTACGGCGAGACGACGGTTCTCGACAAGACTCCGTCAAAGTCCAAGAGTGACCGCGGAATCGTCCATGTGGAGACCAGGGGTTACAAGCAGGACGGGACCCTGGTCTGCGTGTTCCGCCGCAAGGTGATGGTCCCCACCGAGACGTACATCAAGGAACGCGGGAGGGGGCACCTCCCAGGCCATTCAGGCCCTGGGGGAGAGCAGCCCGGCCGCCCGGAGCTGAACCAGCCTTCGCAGAAGAACGTGGAGAAGTAGCCATGACGCGACTCGCCCAGACTGCCGGCCTGAACGACATCCAGCAGGAAATTCTCTCCACGGTCCGGGATTTCGTCGACAAGGAGATCATTCCGGTCGCGACCCAGCTGGAGCACCGCGACGAATACCCGACGGAGATCGTCGAGGGACTCAAAGAACTGGGCCTGTTCGGGCTGATGATCCCCGAGGAGTACGGGGGCCTGGGTGAGTCGCTTCTCACATACGCGCTCTGCGTGGAGGAAATTGCCCGCGGCTGGATGAGCGTGTCGGGAATCATCAACACGCACTTCATCGTGGCGTACATGCTCAAGCAGCACGGCACCCAGGAGCAGAAGGACACGTTCCTGCCGCGGATGGCGCTGGGCGAGGTCCGGGGCGCGTTCTCGATGTCCGAGCCGGCGCTCGGCTCCGATGTCTCGGCGATCACCTCCAAGGGCGTCAGGGACGGCGATGAGTACGTCCTGAACGGCCAGAAGATGTGGCTGACGAACGGTGGCACGTCCTCGCTCGTCGCCGTGCTGTGCCGGAGTGACGAAGGCCACCCCGAGGGGACCGCTCCGCACAAGTCGATGACGACGTTCCTGGTGGAGAAGGAGCCCGGCTTCGGCGAGGTGCGGCCCGGTCTCACCATCCCCGGCAAAATCGACAAAATGGGTTACAAGGGCGTCGACACGACCGAACTCATCATGGACGGGCTACGCATTCCGGCCAATCGAGTGCTGGGCGGCACCACCGGCCGAGGGTTTTACCAAATGATGGACGGCGTAGAGGTCGGCCGGGTAAATGTGGCTGCACGTGGCTGCGGCGTCGCACAGCGTGCATTCGAGCTGGGCGTTTCCTATGCCCAGCAGCGTCACACCTTCGGAAAGCCGATCGCTCAGCACCAGGCGATCCAGTTCAAGCTGGCCGAAATGGCCACCAAGGTCGAGGCAGCCCATGCGATGATGGTAAACGCAGCGCGCAAAAAGGACTCCGGGGAACGAAATGACCTGGAGGCAGGGATGGCGAAGTACCTCGCCTCCGAGTACTGCAAGGAAGTCGTCGAGGACGCCTTCCGGATCCATGGCGGTTACGGCTTCTCCAAGGAGTACGAGATCGAGCGCCTCTACCGGGAGGCCCCGATGCTGCTGATCGGTGAAGGTACCGCCGAGATCCAGAAAATGATCATTGGGCGCCGCGTCCTTGAGGAGTACCGGTTGCAGGGGTGATTGTCCCTTTCGAGGCGATTTAGTCGCGAAGAAGATCACATCCTGTCACCCTCAGGCAGTGCCTTCAAGCCGTCCGACTCAGTTGCTGGCTTGCCCAGTTGCGGCTCGCAACCGATAACATCGCCGGAAAAGCCGCCGTCCCCCGTTGCCAGCGCGGCATCATCCGCTACGAAGGTCATCCATGCCCGACAGCCAAACCTCTGCATCACGCGGCGGAGTCCGCCTTGCGCGCGGAGCTTCGCCGTGGCTCCTCCCGACCGTCGCCACCGCGGCACTCAGCCTCACCCGGGCCCGCAAGTCCGGACGCTGGGCCGCGGTGGCCGTGCCCACCACCGCGCTCGCGGCGGGCATGCTGTGGTTCTTCCGCGACCCCGAGCGTGAGATCACCCAGGGCCGGGTCATTTCGCCGGCCGACGGCGTGGTGCAGAGCATCATGCCGTGGAAGGACGGGCGCACCCGCGTCGCGATCTTCATGAGCCCGCTGAATGTCCATGTCAACCGCGCACCCCTGGCTGGCACGGTGACCTCGGTCGAGCACATCCCTGGCGGGTTCGTTCCGGCGTTCAACAAGGAGAGCGAGAACAACGAGCGCGTTGTCTGGCACTTCGACACCGAGCTCGGTGACATCGAGATGGTGCAGATCGCCGGTGCGGTCGCCCGTCGCATCGTCCCTTATGTCCCGCAGGGCACGAAGGTGGAGCAGGGCGAGCGCATCGGTCTGATCCGCTTCGGCTCCCGGGTCGACATCTACCTTCCGGAAGGTATCGATGTCGCGGTCGAGGTCGGCCAGGCCACCACCGCGGGGGTGACTCGAATTGACCGTGATTGATCCTGACACGCAGGCCGGCTGGGTGCCGGAGGCGGAGTCCGAGGAGGACGCCGGCGAGGACATGCCGCTCTCTCTGCGGCTGTCGATAGCGGACACCCTCACTCTCGGCAACGCCACGTGCGGTTTCATGGCGGTGTACTTCACCACCACCGGAATCCTCATCCCGCATCTCACGGGCAGCGACGAGAGCGGTATGGCCCGGCACTCCGCGGCCACTGCCGTGATCCTCATGCTCATGGCCGCGGTGTTCGACCTCTTCGACGGGCTCGTGGCACGCAAGCTGCGCTCCTCGCCGATGGGTGCCGAGCTGGACAACCTCTCGGACCTGATCAGCTTCGGGCTCGCACCGGCGTACTTCGTCCTCGTGTACGGCATGGTCGCGGACGACGCACACCAGCGGGTTTCGGCGCTGGCGGCGATCGTGGTGCTGCTGGCTGTGGTGCTCAGACTTGCCAGATTCTCCTGCGTGACCATGAAGGACGGCATGTTCCAGGGCATGCCGAGCCCCTTCGGAGCGCTCACGGTCGTATCGATCGTGCTCCTGGAGCTGCCCTTCCCACCGACGCTGCTCGCGATCGTCGGTGTGGCGTGGCTGATGGTCAGCCGGGTCGAGTACCCGAAGCCGCGGGGCGTCCTCGCGGTGGCGATGCTCAGCTGGATCGTGGCCGCGATGGGGCTTCTCGCCGCATGGGCGTTCGACGCCCCCGGCGGAAAGCTGCTCCTCCAGACCGGCTGTGCGCTGCAGGTGGTCCTGGGAGCGGTCATCCCGCTCTTCGCGACGGCACGGAGGGTGAACACCTTCCGCGACAACCGGCGTGAGGCACGGGCGGCGCAGCTGCCGTAGCGGCACAGACGATACGCAAGAGGGCCCCGGGTGCTCCCGGGGCCCTCTTGCGTGCGCCGGGAATCCGACCGGCCGACGCACGTGTCCCGGTGCTCCCGCCCGCCGCGCACCGCCCGACCTCAGCCGGGTACGAGCACGGCGGCCCCGTTCACCCGGTCGGCCGCCAGGTCGGCCAGTGCCTGGTCGGCCCTGCTCAACGGGTAGGTGCTCACCGTGACCCGGATGCCCACGCGTTGGGACAGAGCAAGGAAATCGCGGCCGTCCTCGCGGGTGTTGGAGGTGACGCTGCGCAGATTGCGCTCCTGGAACAGATGACGCCGGTAGTTCAGCACGGGAATGTCCGTCAGATGAATTCCGGCGATGGCAAGCGTGCCGGACCTGTCCAGTGCCTCCATCGCCACCGGCACCAGGTCGCCGACGGGTGCGAACAGGATCGCCGAGTCCAGGGGCTCCGGCGGGCGGTCGTAGGCACCGCCCGCCGACGCGGCGCCGAGGTCCAGAGCGAGCGCGCGTGCCTGTGCCGAGCGGGTCAGCACATGAACGGTGGCGCCCTCGGCGACGGCCACCTGGGCAGCCAGATGGGCCGACGCACCGAAGCCGTAGATTCCCAGCCGCCCGCCCTCCGGCAGCGCGCTGCGCCGGAGCGACCGGTATCCGATGATCCCTGCGCAGAGGAGAGGTGCGAGCCGGACGGCGTCCTGGTCCTCCGGAAGCCGGTAGGCGAACGCCTCAGGAATCAGCGCCGTGTCGGCGAAGCCGCCGTCCGCGTCCCACCCCGTATAGGTGGACCGCGGGCAGAGGTTCTCCCGGCCGCCCAGGCAGTACCGGCAGCGCCCGCACGTTCCGCGCAGCCACGCTCCACCCACCCGGTCGCCGATACGGAAGACGCCGGCCCCGTCGCCAACGGCAGCCACCCGGCCGACGATCTCATGACCGGGGACCGTGGAGGGACGGCGCGGCAGGAGATCGCCTTCGGCCAGATGGAGATCCGTGCGGCAGACGCCGCACGCTTCCACGTTCAGCAGAAGCTCCCCGGGGCCGGGAGCAGGCGTCGTGCGGCGCACGCGTGCCAAGGGCCCGGTGCCGATAGGACCGGGTGCCCGGACGGCCCAGCCGCTCTGCTCGGCCGGGACTGACTCGGAGACAGCCACACATCCAGCGTGCGGCGCCGGCCCCGGAGAGGCAACCGACCTCTTTGTCCGTACGCGAGTGAACGGCCACAGCCCCGAGGGGCTGTGGCGGTCGTCACCGAACGGAACCGCATCTACCAGAAAATCAAGCGACGCTGTGCGCAACTCTCCGAGAAGGTGTCACAGCAGGACACCTGATTCACTCGATCGGCCGCGCGAAGAGTGCACGGACCTGAGATCCGACGCAGGCTGATGGGCGAACGGCACCGCAACGAGGGCAACCGGACGCCGAGACCCGGGCGGACGGGCGCCGTAAGAGGTGGAGCCATGCCCCATGTGTCTGCGAATGTCCATGTGTCCCGCCCCGCCGACGAGATCTTCTCGTTTCTCCGGGATCCGCGGAATCTGGCCGTGTGGTCATCGAGCATAGATCAGGTGATCGAGGGCCCGATCAGCACGGAACTCGGCGACCAGTACACCTGCAAGTTCCCGGGCAGGCGACGGGTGCACCGCCTCACGTGCACCGCGAGTACTCCTGTCGAGTACCTGGCCTTCCGCGGTGCGCGCATGTGGACCCCGCTGGGCCGCCACTCGCCGGAACTCGAGTTCCGGCTGAGTCCGAGCCGACGGGGAACGATGGTCAACGTTTCGGTCAAACCCCATCTGGACGGCGGCATGATCATCCTTGCGCCGTTCGTGACGATGGCGTGGCGTCGTGATCTGCCGGCGGAGCTGCGGTGTCTGGCGGAGCTGCTCGCCGACGGGGACCGTCCTGATGCGGACACGAGTGACGGTCAGGGGGCGGCGCCCTCTGTGGAGTGACGCGGAGGGGCGGGGGCGTGTTCCCGCTGCGCGACGGGGCTGTCCCCCTCCCTTCCCTTCCCGATACCGGGTCTCGGCCCCGGACCCCGGTCGTCGAACGCCGGACGAGCTGGGTGTTCGCGCCCGCCCGGCGATCAAGGGCCGCAATGGGGACGGACTGGACTACCGGAGGAAGTCGCGAGCGAGCGCCTCGGACGCCCGCTCCAGGAGTGGTCCCGCCTGGGCCATGGAGAGGGCGGGGTCCGGTTCCAGGTCCGTGAGGGCGTACGCGCGGCTGATGCCCGCACCGGCCAGGGCCTCCGGCGGCAGGGCGAGGCGACCGCAGACCGCAACGACCTCGACACCCGCGGCACGGGCCGCCGCGGCCACGCCTGCCGGGGCCTTGCCGTGGAGGGTCTGCTCGTCGAGCGAACCCTCCCCGGTGATCACCAGCGTGGCGCGTGCCAGCGCGGGGGCGAAACCGAGGACATCGAGCATGACCTCGATGCCGGGGCGGAACCGGGCGCCGAGAGCGACCAGCGCCCCGTAGCCGACGCCGCCCGCCGCACCTGCTCCGGGCAGCCGGGCGTGGTCCGGGCCCAGGATGGACGCGTAGTGGGCGAGCGCGGCATCGAGGGTCACGATGTCGTCCTCGGTCGCGCCCTTCTGCCGACCGTAGACCTCGGGCGCGCCCTTCGGGCCCGTCAGTGGGTTGTTCACGTCGCTGGCGAGGATCAGGTCCACGCCGGCCATGCGCGGGTCGAGGCCGGACAGGTCCGCCTCGGCCAGGTCGGCGAGGCCGCCGCCACCGGGGCCGACGGGCTTGCCGTCCGCGTCCAGGAAGCGGGCTCCGAGCGCGGCCAGCATGCCCGCGCCGCCATCCGTGGTCGCGCTGCCGCCGACGCCGAACACGATCGTCCGGGCACCCGCGTCGAGCGCCGCGGCCAGCAGTTCGCCGGAGCCGAACGTCGTAGCCGTGAGCGGGGCGAACACCCCTGCGGGGAGGTGCTGGAGGCCCGAGGCCTCGGCCATCTCCACCACCGCCGTGGTGTCGCGCAGCGCGTACGCCGCGGTCACCGGATCCCCGAGCGGCCCCGTCACCCGCACCTCGCGCCGCTCGAACCCGGCGGCCACCGCCGCCGCCACCGTGCCGTCGCCGCCGTCCGCCACCGGCAGGGTCTCGACCCGCACCCCGGGGACGACGCGCCGCAGCCCGGCCGTCACTCGCTCCGCGACCTGTACGGCCGTGAGCGAGCCCTTGAACTTGTCCGCCGCGACGAGCACGCGTGCGGTCTCCATCACTGCTCCGTCCGCCACCTTGAATTCCTTGCTTTCGAACAGGCAGTCGCGCCGCCCCCGACCCTATCCGCAGCGGATACCCTCTGCCCGGAGCCGTCGTCGCACCGGCTCCCCCTACTACGCTGCCCGCGTGACCACCACTGATTACGCCACCTACATCGCGGGACTCCCCCGGGTTCTCGCCGCCGCGGCCACTGTGTTCCGGGACGTCCACGGGCGAGTGCTGCTCGTCGAGCCGAACTACCGGGACGGCTGGGCGCTGCCCGGCGGAACGATCGAGTCGGACCAGGGCGAGAGCCCTCGGCAGGCGGCGCGACGCGAGACGGCCGAGGAGATCGGTCTCGATCTGGAGCCGGGACGGCTGCTCGCGATCGACTGGGCCCGCGGCCCGAAGCGGCCACCGATCGCCGCGTATCTGTACGACGGCGGAGTGCTGGACGAGCCGGAGTTGAAGGCGATCCGGCTGCAGGAGGAGGAGCTCCTGTCCTGGGAACTGGTCGAGCGCGACGACCTCGACCGCTATCTGCACGGCGGTCTCGCACTGCGCCTGAGGGCGGCACTGGATGTGCTCGATTCCAGCAGTGGCGCAGTGGAGCTGGAGGACGGCCGCCCGGTGGCCGGCTGACACCCGAGCCCGCTCGCCCGCCCGCACTTGCCACCCGTCCCGTATCGCCCGTATTCCCGTTGTGTGCCGTTGTCTTGACAGGCCATCAGCTGATAGTCCGGTCGACAGCTGCCGGACACCCGAGTTCATGTGTCATTTGTCCGCAGTGCACGCTCGACCGGCATCATCCGAACTCCACGACAGCGGAGGGATCATGCGTACGCACACGGGACACCTCGGTGGATTGCTGGCCACGATCGTCGCAGCGTTCGCCTGTACGGCAGTCGTCGCCACGGCGTCGACCGCGACCGCGGAGCCGGCGTCGGCCCCGGCCGCACACCGCGAAGTGCCGCTGTCGGTCGACGGCGGCGCCTGGCAGTCGGGTCATGTCCAGGGCATGGCCATCGACCGCCGCAAGGGCTTCATGTACTTCTCGATGACCAACCTGCTGGTCAAGACCGACCTCAAGGGCAACCCGGTCGGCTCGGTCACCGGATTCACCGGCCATCTCGGCGATCTGGACTTCAACGAGAAGGACGGCAGGGTCTACGGCTCGCTGGAGTACAAGGAGGCGAGGTCCTTCTACATCGCGATCCTCGACGTCGACCGCATCACCGGGATGGACATGGACGCACAGTCCACGGGTGTCGTCTCGACCGTCTATCTCAAGGAGGTCGTGAAGGACTTCACTGCCGATATGAACGGCGACGGCGTCTTCGACGGCGACACGGGCAGTACGCCCGATCACCGCTACGGCTGCAGTGGCATCGACGGTGTCGCGTTCGGCCCGGCGTTCGGTGACGGGCGCGGCAGGCGCGGTGAGCAGAAGCTGACGGTCGCGTACGGCGTGTACGCCAACACGGGCCGCACGGACAACGACCACCAGGTGCTGCTCCAGTACGACGTCACGCGGTGGAAGAAGTACGAGCGCCCGCTGACCGAGTCGGCGCCGCACACCAGCGGCCCCGCACACGTCGACGGCAAGTTCTTCGCGTATACCGGAAACACCACGTACGGCGTGCAGAACCTGGAGTACGACGGGTACAGCGGCAACTGGCTGATGGCTGTCTACAAGGGCACCAAGCCGGGCTTCCCCAACTACTCGGTCTTCGCGCTGGACGGTGCGAGGAAGCCGGTACCCGGCCCCGTCCGCGGGCAGCAGAAGCCGGAGCGCGGTCTGCTGCTGCCTCTGCTGCGTGAGGGGGCGCACGATGGAGCGACCGGTACGTTCGGGTGGCCGGCGCCGGGGCAGTACGGGCAGTACGGACTGATCTCGCTCGACGACGGGCGGTTCTATCTCGCGCAGAGCGGCACGGTCCAGGACGGCGGCGTCACCAAGCAGACCGTTCACGCCGTGCTGAACACCTGGACGGGCCGGACCCCGTCGCCGTTCAGCCCCGTTGGTCCTGCGGCTTGACGTCCACCTCGCGAGTTCCATCGCGTGCCGGCCCCGGGCGGCCCACGGGCGATGGCCGTGCCGGGGCCGGCCACGGGAGAT
>NZ_JBEOVN010000032.1:0-47937 GCF_040295565.1 Streptomyces sp. NPDC002785
CCCGGCCGCCTTGCGGCGGCCGACGCCGTCGTCCTCCTCGCGGACCACGACGCCTTCGACTACCCCCTGATCAGCGCACATGCCCCTTACATCCTCGACTGCCGCCGCCGGCTCACCGGCGCCCACGTCGACTCTCTCTGAAGGGAAAGCAACGTGAAGATCGTGATCACCGGAGGCGCCGGATTCATCGGCAGCAGCCTCGTCCGCGCCCTGACCGAGCAGCCTCAGGTCACCCGACTCCGGGTCGTCGACAATCTCTCCACCGGGGACAAGGCGAACCTCGCCGGCCTCGACGTGGACTTCTTCGAGGGAGACGTCCAGGACGCCGCTCTACTCGACCAGGCGTTCCGCGGCGCCGACGCCGTCGTCCACCTGGCCGCACTCCCCTCCGTACCGCGCTCCCTACGGGACCCCCTGGCGAGCCACCACGCCAACGCGACCGGCACCCTCCAGGTACTCGAAGCCGCTCGCCGCGCCGAGGGGCCGCACGTGATCGCCGCCTCCTCGTCCTCCGTCTACGGCGCCAACCCCCACCTGCCGAAGCACGAGGAGCTCGTCTCCGCCCCGATGAGCCCGTACGCGGTCACCAAGCTCACGACGGAGGCGTACCTGAGCGCCTACCACCACAGCTTCGACCTACCAGTCCTCCCCTTCCGTTTCTTCAATGTGTACGGCCCGGGCCAGCGCGCCGACCACGCCTATGCCGCCGTCATCCCGAAGTGGATCAGCGCCGCCCTCGCCGGCCAGCCGGTGACCATCCACGGCGACGGCACCCAGACTCGGGACTTCACCTACGTGGGCACCGTCTGCCACGTCCTCACCGACGCTCTCGTCCGCCGGGTCGCGGACCCCTGCCCTGTGAACCTGGCATTCGGTACCCGTACCTCGCTGCTGGACCTGGTCCAGGAGATCGAGACAGCGACGGGCCTCCGCGTGCAACGGGAACACGTGCCGGGCCGCATCGGCGACGTCCCCCACTCACAGGCTGAGAGCACGCGCCTGCGAGCTCTGTTCCCGACGGTCGCTCCCGTAGCCCTTCAGGAAGGGGTCCCCGCCGCTGTGGACTGGTTCCGTCGGCGGCTCACCATGTCACAGCTATGAGCCCATTCAGGCGAGATCACGCTGCCGCTCATCATCGACGTGCAGCTGCCTGCCCCCGTTTCGTCCCGCGTCCGCCGTGCGGACCACTTCAAGGATCGCCTCGTCGTCATCGAGCTATCCGGCGACGACCACAGCTTCAATCCTGCATCCGAGGGACTTTTCAGGGACTTTCAACACTGTCTGAGGGACTTACGAGGGACTTTTCACCGCCTAACGCGGCAAGCCCACGAAAGATCGGAAAGGGCCTCCGACGCAGGTCAGAGGCCCTTTCCAAGGCAAAGCCGCAGGTAGCGGCAGACGAGTCGGGCTGTACGCCGGGTTCTGTCGCCCGACCAAGGACAAGGGCACCAGCCACTCTTGGCCGATCAGGTCGCGCGATTCACCGCTTGAGCTTCCAGCCATGCCTCTACCTCCGGCCAGCGGTAGCGCAAATAGCGGCCGACCTTGTGGGCTCGCGGACCCTGGTGTCGGTGATTCCATATGTAGACCGTATTCAGAGGTACGCCCAGGAAGTCAGCCAGTTCCTCCGCGCTCATCAAGGGGCAACGGTCCCCCGCGCCACTGGCGGCTTCTTCCGCACGGGCAGTGGTTCGACGCATGGGCACTCCAGAACGGTTCGAAGCGGGCAGGAAAAAACCACGTGAGCGGTATTCCGCCGTGGTGGCGCACGGAACGTTTGCATTAAATTCCGGCCGGACCAAACAGAGGGCCTTTCGATGAAATTCCTACGACTCTTGCGAACTCTCGAAGGACACAGGCGAATCTTCACTGAGGGTTCGTCGAGCCCTCGTCGAACCCTCAGCGAGCATTCGTCTAGGTGAAATCTCCTCTACCACTCTGCACCCTTTGTCGCGAAGACCCCAAGAATGCATTTGACATCTTCAGCTCGCCTGGATCAACATCCAATTCACTCAGGGCGCGATGAACGGGCGCACAATCTCGCCGTCGACGATGGCCCTGATTCAAGAGAGTCCACAAAGAGACTCAAAGGCCCGTTGAAAAGTAGGAGTTGAGTCGATGCCGTACGACCGCTGGCACAAGTCGCGCCCGAAAGACGGGGAGTCGACCTGCAAGGAACACGGCAAAGTTCCGACGCGGGATCACGGGACGGGGAAGCGGTGGCAGGCCCGTTGGCGCAACCGGGAAGATGTCCAGCAGACGGAGTTGTTCCGCACCGAGGTCGAAGCCCGCAGGCACGAGACCAAGATGCGGTCCGGAGTGGACGACGGTTCATATATCAACCCTCGCGCCGGAGAGGTCAGGGTCGGTGAACTCGCCCTTACGTGGCTCAAGGGGCATGAACACAAGAATCCACGGACTTACCGACGCCACAGGGAGCGGATTCTCCTGCACGTCGTTCCTACCGCAGTTGGGAAGATGCGCGTAAAGGACGTGAACGCGTCGTCTTTGCTGGACTGGTTGCACGACCGTCGTCGGCTGCTCGAAAGTTCCACGCTGCGCCTGGTCTTCGACAATCTTCGGGCTGTCTTTGACCTGGCCGTGGACGACAGCCTGATACCCAAAAATCCGTGCCTCGCCAAATCGGTGCAGGACGCCAAGCCGAAGCGAGGAGGTGGCGGCCGGGCAGAGCTGACCCTGACATGGGAGGACACCGAGAAGATCCGTGCCGAATTGCCCGACCGTTACAAGGCACTCGTCGACTGCGGTCGCGGCCTGGGTCTTCGTCAAGGAGAGATATTCGGCCTGTCTCCAGATGACATCGACTGGGCGCACCCGGACGGCCCGATGGTGCACGTGCAACGGCAAGTAGTCCACGACGGCTCGTTCCTGGCATACGCCCTCCCCAAGGGTGGAAGCGACGAGGACCCGAAGGACCGGTGGGTCGAGCTGACCGACGACGTGGCCATCCCCCTGCGCGAGCACATGGAGAAGTACCCGCCGGTCGAGGTGACCCGACCGTGGGGCAGCAAAGGCGGCGACCCGGTCACGGTGCGGCTGATCTTCTACACCCGGGAGAAGACCGCCATTCAGTCGAATTGGTTCAACTCCTACCGCTGGAAGCCCGCCCTGGCGTCGGCCGGCCTCATCAAGCCCCTTGAGCCCGACGCGAAGGGACGACGCTGGGAGAAGTCCCGCGACGTGATGATGCACGCGCTCCGACACCTGTACGCGTCGATGATGATCAACGGCGGGGTAGACGTGTACACGCTCGCGGACCGACTCGGACACGCCGATCCCGCGTTTACCCTGCGTAAATACGTGCACCGGGTCGTGGGAGCCGGTTCCAAGGTCCGCATCGCGGTCCGGAGCGCCTACACCAGGGCCGCGTGACTCCTGCTCCGTTCGGCTTGTGCAACAACCGTGCAAGATGATCTTCGAGAGGGGTCATTTGCACAGGTCAGAAGCTTTGTCTATGAGTTCCGGGACATTTGATCGACAAAAGCCACCGCCCCCTCCCTGACCAGGCAAAACGCTGGTTCGGAAGGGGGCGGCGGCATCTGTGGGACTTCTCTGGGACTTTGCGCCCGCGCGGGGACTGCTGCAAGGCGCGGCCCGGCACCGGCACTGTCCGGGCCGCGGATTCGGGGCCGGCTTCGGTCGTCGACGGCCTCAGCGACGCGGATTCTGCTCAGATGAAGCAGGCGACGGACATCCCAACGAGAGGGCTTGTCCAAGGTCCTGGCCCACCGGGGTCGCGTTCAGTGCGGGCCGGCCTGTGGCGGGAGGGTGTCGTCGAGGAAGCCGCCCGACTGGTGCTGCCACAGCTTCGCGTAGGCGCCGTCCGATGCGAGCAGCTCCTGGTGCGTGCCCTGCTCGATGATCCGCCCGCGGTCCAGGACGACGAGCCGGTCCATGGCGGCGACCGTGCTCAGCCGGTGCGCCACCACGAGTGTCGTCCGCCCCTCCATGAGCCGCCACAGCGCCTCCTGGACGAGGATCTCGCTCTCGGAGTCCAGGGCGCTGGTCGCCTCGTCGAGCAGCAGGATCGGCGCGTCTCTCAGGATCGCCCTGGCGAGGGCGACCCGCTGGCGCTGTCCGCCGGACAGTTTGAGACCGCGCTCGCCCACCATGGTGTCGAAGCCGTCAGGCAGCGCGTCGGCGAACTCCGTCACGTGTGCCGCCTCGGCCGCGCGACGGACCTCGGCTTCGGTGGCGTCCGGCCGGGCGAACACGATGTTGTCCCGCAGCGTGCGGTGGAACATCGCCGGGTCCTGCGGCACGTAGGCGATCAGACTGCGCAGGTCGGCCTGGCGCAGCCTGCTGATGTCCTGACCCCCGATCAGGATCCGGCCGGAGTCGATGTCCGTCATCCGCAGCAGCAGCCGGGTGAGCGTGGTCTTACCGCCGCCGGAGCGGCCCACCAGGCCGATCCTCGCCCCGCTGTGCACGGCCAGATCAAGGCCCTCGAAGAGCGGCTTCGCGCCCGCGTGGGCGAAGGTCACCTGCTCGAAGCGGACGTCTGCGGCCCGGGACAGCAGCGGCTCCGGCGACGCCGGGTCGAGCACGGTCGGCGGCCTCAGCAGCAGTTCGGTGAACTGCGCGGCCTCCGTCATCGAGCTCTCCAGACGGCGGTAGATCTGGTTGAACTCGAACATGATCCGCGTCGCGTTGGTGTAGTACGTGAAGGCGACCACGACCCCCTCCACGCCGTGCCCGCCCCCGCCGATGGCAACCGCGAGCAGCAGGCCCAGCGCGTTGGTCAGCACGGACATCGGTGCGACCAGTGTGTCGATGCGCAGGTTGCCGTAGTCCCACGACCGCAACGTGAGCCGCCTCGACACCGCGACGCGCGAGCGGTGCTCGGCGGCCTCGCGCTCCTCGGCGGCGAACGCCCGGACCGTGTCCATGTTCATCAGGCTGTCGGCGACGTGGCCCGACACCCGGGCGATCGCCTCCTCACGCTGGTCGACGAGCGCCTGGCGGCGGCGGATGAGGGGAGTCACGCACAGCGCCGTCAGTGCGATCATCGCCAAGAGCCCGACAACGAGCAGCGGTTCGTAGCGCCAGAGCACCACCGAGCCGAACATCAGGGGCACGAAGCTGCCCACGACCGAGAACGTCAGCGTGTCGACGAACTCCTCGAAGCGGGACGCGAAGCTCAGGACCCGCTTGGTCAGTGACCCGGCGAAGTTGTCGTGGAAGAACGCGGTGTCCTTGGCGAACAGCTCGTCCATCCCGATCACGTACAGGTGCTCGATGCCGAGGGCGTCAAGGCGGTTCAGGCAGTGCAGGCCGACGCGCCACAGCGTCTCCGCGAGGAGCAGGACGCCGGCGAAGCCGAGAATGTAGGGCAGCGCCGAGCCGATGCTGATTCCGGCGTCGCCGGCGATCCGGCCGACGAGCTTCGCGACGAGCAGCGGAGCGATGTAGTTGATGCCGATGTTGCCCAGCGCCGGCAATAGCATCGCGGGCGCCGTCAGTCGCCGGAGACGGGCCAACTCCCTTCCGTAGTAACGAAGCGCGAGGCGCACCGGGCCCCTGCCTGGCGCTTGGCGCGATTCAGGCGATCCCATACCACCCCTGTGTGGTAATGCGGCAGCCCGCCACACGCATCTCCGGGGAGAAGCCGTTGCCGTACTGTCCGCGCGGAGCTTCGGTTCGAGTGAGTGCCCTCGCTCGGGTCGCCTTCCGGCAGGCGGGGCACGACGGCGGAGCCCCCGCGCAGCTGGTGGCGACGTATCCGTGCGCGTACGGGGAGGCCTGGAATCGCAGTCTCCCGCGACAGCGCCCGCCGGGTCCAGGGGTTTTCTCAGCCGATGAACCCCGCGTTCAGGTACGGCCCTGCCCGTGCGGACGGCTCTGGTGGCCGACGTCGCGAACGAGGTCCAGGCCGAGGACACGGTCGAGATGAGCGAAGGTCTCGAACTTGGCACCGGGCGGTACGTCGGACCGTCCCGCCACATCGGCCAGCAGATCCAGCACGGCGTCGACACCGAGATCGTCGACGAGCGCCGCATGTGACTGTCGCAGCAGATCGGCGGGGATCGGCCTGGACGGCTCCTGCGCCCAGTCGGCCACCTGCCGACGCCACTGCCGCAGTGTCCGCCGGGCGTCGGCCATCGCTCCACCGGTGACCGTGACCGGTGTGCCGTAGGGGCGGCCGAGCAACAGCAGGCGCACAGCCAGTGGATCGGCGACCTCCGGTACGAGTACGTCCGGAAGATCCGGGGAGAGAAGGTGGCCGGGATCGGGGACACCCTCGTCCAGCGGCGCCGTGCTGACCTGCCCCACATCGATCCGGACCCCGCCCATGACGTCGTCCGTGTCGGCGCCCTGGGCGACCACATGTACGTCGGCGGGACCGCCGAGCGCCCCGTCCGGATGGTGGCCTGCGACCACGACAGGCGGATGGATGCCGAGCACGGCCATGACGCGGTCGAGCGCGCGGGCCTGATTGTCCGTCAGGTCGGGGATGGTGAGGACCGTGACAACCTGCAGGCCGTTCAGCTCCGCGGTGCGCGCCAGTACGTCACCGATCAGCGGCACACGCAGGTACACCGGACCGACCCCGGTGCCGATGGCCGGCAGATGGACGCAGCTGCGCAGCAGGCGGCGTGGGGCGGCGGGGATCTCCACGGGGTGACCGGTGCGGGTGTCGGCGATACGCAGCATGTCAGGAGACTAAGGGCTGTCCCGTAATCCCTGGTGGATCAGCGCGCGACGTCAGATGCGGTGCATCGCAAGGCGGAGGGACGTCCGCATACTGGATGTATGCGGACGTTCCGACAACGCGGCGAGGTGCCGTAGCTGTCGTCGTGCGCCCGCCAGGGATTACGGGACAGCCCTTGGTGGGCCGGGGCTGGGTGCGTGCAGCTGCAGGGCGGGGGATTGGGGCAGATGGAGTCTCCCCTGCTCGAGCGCAGCCGAGAGCTTGGGGAAGGAGCCATGGTGATTGACGACGACGCCGCAGATGTGCGTGCCCCGCGATGCCGTCCCCGTCTGCCGGCCGGTGGGAGACGCGGCTACCGTGCCGGGGACGGCACCGGCCGGCGTCCCATGAATGCCACGAGCCGGTCCACGGCCGACGCGTCCTCGTCGACGGGAACGATCTGGCCGAATGGCATGTTCTCGCCCCGGTACTGCGGCGGCAGGGTGGCTTCCGCGCGGGCGAGGGTTTCCGCCGCCTCGTGATCGGTGTAGGGAATCGGCTGCCCGGTGGCGACCGCCAGGTCCCAGCCATGGGTCAGGTACTCCATGACGGTCATGCCGAACACCGTTTCACCCGGCATCATGCCGCCCGTGACGGTGACCTGGCGGTCGAAGCCGTACTTCTCCCAGCCCTCGACGATGCCGGCCGCGGCGGTGCGGAACTCGCGGGCGGGGTCGGCACCGCATCTGTGGTTCGCCGCGTCGGCGTCATGGGACCGGCCCTGGGCGCCCGCCTCGAATACGAGGAGCCACCCGACGATGTGATTGACAAGGCCCTCGACGTCGTAGTCGTCGCACGGGGTCGGAAGGCCGAGTTGGTCGGCTCCGACTCCCTCGATGACGTCTCCGGTCTTGGACAGCACACCGGCAAGGAGATCGACTTCACTCATGGCCGAAGCCTAGGCGGGGCCGGGAACGCAGTCTTGAAGAAACACGACACCGCGGCCTCGCTAGCATGGTTCCGTGACCCGGCCGACCGATCAGGACACCCGCGGCATCGTCGACCCCCGCGCCGGATTCGAGCACTTCGAGCTGACGAGGCACCTGCCCTCACCAGACCTGGCCTGGGCAGTGGACCGCTACTGGGTCGTTCGCTGGGACATGCCGGATGGGGAGTCCTACGCGCAGCGCGTGATCCCGCACGCCGCCGTGCATCTGGTGTTCGAGGCCGGTGCCGCCACGATCGAGGCGATTTCGCCGCACGAGTTCGTGCGGCGGCTGGAGCGCCGTGGTCAGGTCTTCGGCGTCAAATTCCGGCCGGCGGGATTCCGGCCCTTTCTGCGTGGACGGGTGTCGGCCGTCGCCGGGCAGCGGTTCGAGGCGTCGACCGTGTTCGGCGCCGGGGCCGACGACCTGGCGCGTGTGCTGGCCGGGGCCGACGACGTGAACGGGGCGACGGCTGCCGTCGAGGACTTTCTCCGTTCCCTGCACGCACAACCGCTGCCCGCGACCGGGCCGTTGAACGCCGTGGTCGGCCTCATCGTCGCCGACAGGTCGCTGACCAGAGTCGGCGATCTCGCCGAGCGGCTGGGAATGAACACGCGCAAGCTGCAACGGCTGTTCGCGGACCATGTGGGCCTCAGCCCCAAGTGGGTCATCAACCGGTGCCGGATCCACGAAGCCGCGGAGCTGGCCCTGCGCCGGGCGTCCGTCGACTGGGCAAAACTGGCCGCTGAACTCGGTTACAGCGACCAGTCCCACCTCATCCGTGACTTCACCACCACCGTGGGCACCTCCCCGGACCAGTACACCCGTCGGGCCGCGCGAACCCCGCCGGACTGACCGTCACCCCCGCCTCACGTTCAGGACGCCGTACCGTCCCGTTGCCACCCGTACGGTCAGCGCCCGCTCGTAGCCGGAACGCGGCGGGCCGCGAGTGCTGACAGCGGGAACGTGTCAGCGCTCCTCGGTCAACTGCTCGTCCAGTTCGTCGAAGAGCAGCTCGCTGTGGTCGGTCTGGCCGGTCCGGTAGGCGGATCGCGCCACCAGGTGAGCGGCGACCGGGCTGGTCATCAGCTGGAAGAAGCCGATCAGCGCGAGCGTGGCGAGATCCATGCCGCTGTGCAGCCGCAGGGCCACCCCGGCGAGGACCAGGAGCATGCCGAGCGTCTGCGGTTTGGTGGCGGCATGGCTGCGGGACAGCACATCCGGGAGCCGCAGCATCCCGATCACACCGAGCAGACAGATGGCCGCACCGATGAAGACCAGAACCGCGCCGGCCGTATCGAGGATCTGGAGCCATGCACTCACCGCGCTTCCCCCTCGGTCCCGTCTGTGCCGTCGCGTCCGTCACCGCTTCCGGTTCCGCCCGCACCGCGCGGCAGCGCCGGCCGGTCGCGTGCGGCGATGAAGCGGGCGATGCCGACCGACCCCGTGAACCCGAGAAAGGCCAGCACCAGCATGATCGGGAAGTAGAACGGGTCGCGCGCGAAGGCGGACTTGGCACCGAGGCCCGCGATGATGAGGGCGGCGCACACATCCAGTGAGATGGCCCGGTCCAGCATGGAGGGGCCCCGCCAGATCCGGGTGAGGAGCCCCGCTCCGGCGATGACGATCACGACGACGGCTGCAATGAGCAGCACCCGGTCGACGGTCTCCGGCCCGCTCATGCGCCGCCCCCCTTGTCGTGCCTGATCGGCGGAGGTGGTTCGGCGACGCGGGCGATCTCGTCGCGGGTGCCGAAGGCCCGTACCGTCAGCTCCTCAAGCCGCCAGACGGAGTGCCGTGCCGCGTCGAGTGCGGCAGGTCTGTCCGCGTCGAGGACATGCAGGAAGACGGTGGCCGTGGCTCGGCGCACCTCGACGACCGATCCGCCGGGCACATTCGACACGGCGACGGCGGTGGCCGCGAGCATCAGGTCGGAGCGGCAGCGCAGCGGTACGGCGATGACGGCGGCCCGGTGCGGATGGTCGACGAAGATCTGCCGGGTGACCCGTACGCCCGAGGTGTACATGTCGTAGAGCAGATAGCCGGCGAGCATCAGGATGCCCCATGGGTGCAGGCGGAGCCCGAGGTCGACCCGCGGCAGCGGGAAGGCCAGGCAGACGGCGACCGCGACGAGCACACCGGTCAGTACGTTGGCCCAGTTCAGGCTGGACCACAGCAGCACCCAGATGAGGGTGAGCCAGGCGATCAGCGGGAGGTCCAGCACGCGTCCCCGCCCGCCGAACTCACAGCTGAAGGGCGGTAGGTTCTTGTTGCGGAAGGACAGCTTGATCAGGCGTCTCACCGGCCGAGCACCGCCTCGACATAGGGGGCACGCGCGAGGAGTTCGGCGGCCGTGCGGTCGGTGTATGAGGTCAGCGGTCCGGCGAACACGGTGAAGGCGAGTCCGAGGGCGACGGCCGCCGCGGTGGCCGCGGTCATCGGCCGCGGCAGTTGGCTGGTGGTGGTGACGGCGTGTCCGTGCAGGGTGGCCGCGACCGCGCGACCGGCGGGCTGATGGCGGGGGCGCACCGGTTCGTCGCCGCTGCCCGGGATGTGGTCGGGGCCCTCGTCGACGTCGTTGTCGTCCTCCTCGGAGTCGGACTCCAGGACGGTGCCGTCCGCAGCCTGACCAGGGGGCGTGGCACGCCAGAACGCCAGGTTCCAGACCTTGGCCATCACGTACAGCGTGAGGAGGCTGGTCACGGCCGACCCGATGACGAGGATCCACGCCCAGACGCCGCCGTCGGCGACACCGGCCCGCATCAGCCCGAGCTTGCCGATGAATCCGGACAGCGGTGGGATGCCGGCCAGATTCATGGCGGGTACGAAGAAGAGGACGGCAAGCAGCGGGGCGGCCTTGGCCAGTCCGCCGATCCGGGTGAGTTCAGTGGTGCCGCCCCGGCGTTCGATCAGCCCTGCCACCAGGAAGAGCGTGGTCTGGACGGTGATGTGGTGGGCGACGTAGACGATCGCGCCGCCGTACGCGTCCCGGGTGGCGAGGCCGATGCCGAAGACCATGTAGCCGATGTGGCTGATGAGGGTGAAGGAGAGCAGCCGTTTCAGGTCGGTCTGGGCGACGGCTCCGAGGATGCCGATGACCATCGAGGCGAGTGCGGCGGCCATCAGCAGGTCGCCGAGCCGGTTGCTGGGGAAGAGCAGGGTCTCCGTACGCAGCATGCAGTAGACACCGACCTTGGTGAGCAGACCGGCGAAGACCGCGGTGACGGGGGCGGGCGCGGTCGGATACGAGTCGGGGAGCCAGGCGGCGAGCGGGAAGACCGCGGCCTTGATGGCGAAGACGGTGAGCAGCATCGCCTGGATCAGGGTCTGCACCCCGAGCGGTAGGTCGGCGAGCCGTCCGGCCAGCTGGGCGAAGTTGGCGGTGCCGGTCGCCGCGTATGTCATGGCGATCGCGGTGAGGAACAGCATCGACGAGAACAGCGAGATGATCACGTAGGTGGAGCCTGCGCGGACGCGGGGTCCGGTGCCGCCGAGGGTGAGCAGGACGAAACTGGCGACCAGCATGATCTCGAAGCCGACATAGAGGTTGACGAGGTCACCGGCGAGGAAGGTGCAGGACACCCCGGCGACCAGGATCAGATACGCGGGGTGGTAGACCGCCACGGGTGTTTCCTCGTCCCGGTCGGCCATGCCCTGGCCCAGGGAGTAGACCAGCACGCAGAGCGTGATGGCGGAGGAGACGGTCAGCATCAGCCCGGACAGCCGGTCGGCGACCAGGGTGATGCCGAGCGGCGGTGCGAAGTCGCCGAGGTGGACAAAGAGCGGGCCGCGGATGTCGGCGACGATCATCAGGGTGAGGGAGAGCCCGAGTACGGCGGTGAGCACGGCGACGCTGGTGAAGCGCTGGACCTGCTTGAGCCGGGTACCGAAGGCGAGGCTCAAGCCGGTGGCGCAGAGCGGCAGCAGCACCGGCAGGGGGACGAGCGCGTTCATCCGGTGGCTCCTGGGTCGGCGTCCGCGGAGTGGGTCTGCTGCTGGGCGTAGTCCGCAGGGTCCGCGCCCAGTACGTCGTGCCAGAGGTCCCCGGTGGCGTGCCGGCCACGGGCCTGCAGGGCGCGGTCGGCGCGCAGCCTGGCCCTCAGGCGGCGGCGCTCCTCGCGGTACCTGGTGCGTTCCTCGTCCGTGATGTCGGTGGCGGCCCGGTACCGCTGGCGCAGTTCGTCCCGTTCCCCGAGCACTTCGGAGCGCAGTGCGATGCGCCGGTCCTCCAGGTCGTCGTGGACCTCGTCCGTGCCGGTCAGCTGGTGGCTGCGGTAGGCCATGGCAAGGAGGAACGCCGTGGTGGCGAGGGTGATGACGATCGCGGTGAGCGCGATGGCCTGCGGCAGGGGGTCGGTGACCTGCCCCAGCGGGACGCCGTAGAGGAGCGGCTCCCGGCCTGCCGATCCGCTCGCGGCGAGGACGAGCAGATTGATGCCGTTGCTCGCGATCACCGCGCCGAGCAGGATGCGGGTGAGCGGCCGGGTGAGCATGAGGATGCCGCCCACCGCGCACAGCACCGCGGCGGTGGCCAGGAGCGAGAAGCTGACCGTCATCCGGGGGTACCTCCCGTCCCGGGTGCCGCGCCCGGTGGCGCGCCGGTGCTCGCCGCGGCAGCCTTTTCGAATGCCGCCCGCTCGATCTGCCGGTCGATCTTGGCGCCGAGCGCGCGCACGATGTCCAGCACCACGCCCAGGACCAGCAGGTAGACCCCGAAGTCGAAGAGGACCGGGGTGCCCAGGTGGTATTCGCCGATCAGGGGTAGCCGGCCGTGGTGGGTCCAGGCGTGCAGGACCGTTCCCTCGGCCAGGCCGAGCAGGGCGACGCCGGTGGAGATGAACAGCCCGAGGCCGGTGAAGAGTCCGGGCTGCAGCGGCGCGGCCTCGGCGAGTTCGAAACGGCCGCCCGCCAGGTAGCGGGTGATCAGGGCGAGCCCGGCGACGAGCCCGGCGACAAAGCCGCCGCCCGGCATGTTCTCCGCGCAGAACAGCAGATAGAGCGAGAGCACCAGGATCGGGTGGAACAGCAGCCGGGCCACGACCTCGAAGACGATCGAGCGGTGCTCGGGTGCGAGCGTCGAGCCGGCCGCGAGCCAGCTGCGCTCCGGCGCCCCTTCGTCGCCGTACGGAAGTCCCGTCATCTCGGGGGCCGTCAACGACCAGGCGGTGCGCCCCTGCGTCTCTTCCCGCAGCGAGAGTCCCTCGGTGCGGCGGTGCAGATAGATCAGGCTCGTCACCCCGATCGCCGCCGCGGCGAGCACGGCGGACTCCCCCATCGTGTCCCAGGCGCGCAGGTCGACCAGGATGGTGGCCACGACGTCCTTGAGTCCGTGGTGGGCGGTCTCCTCCACCATGGCCGCGCCCGCCGGGGCCGCCGTGCGGGCGGCCGCCGCGACCCACACCACCACGCCCAGCGTCGCCGCCGCGGCCAGCGCCACCGGAATGCGTACGGCACGCCGCCAGGTACTGACCGACTCCTGGAAGTGGACGGGCATCCGCCGCAGCACCAGCACGAACACGATCATCGACACGGTCTCGACGCAGAACTGGGTGAGCGCCAGGTCCGGGCCGCCCTGGACGACGAAGAGCAGCGCCGCGCCGTATCCGGTCAGCCCGGCCAGGACCACGGCTTTCATCCGGCGGTTGACGGTGAGACAGAGGAGCGCGGCCGCACAGGTCAGTACGGCGACGGCGCCCTGCAGCGGGACATCCCAGGCCCTCGGGGCGGCCGCCCCGCTCCAGGGCCGGTCCACGCCGAGGACGGTGAGCTGGCCGGCCAGCATCACGAGCAGGGTGGTGGCGAGGTAGACGGAGAGCGAACCGCGCTGGACGAAGCCGGTGAGCTGGAGGGAGAGCCGTTCCAGGCCGAGCAGCAGGTGTCCGAAGACGCTGTCGGCGGTGGGCCAGGCGATCCGCCGGGAGAGCCGGGTCACCGTGGTGCGGCCCATGAACAGCACCACGCCGCCCGCCATGGCGACGACCGAGAGCAGCAGGGCGGTCCCGAATCCGTGCCAGAGCGAGAGATGGTAAGGATGCGCGGATGGGGGAAATGTGTCGGCATACGCGCTGAGCAGCCGGTCGGTCCATCCGACGCCCGGTCCCAGCACAAGACCGCAGACCGCGAGCAGGGCGGGCGGCGCGAGGAACGCCCACCCGACTCGGTGCACCGGGGTGTCCTCGACCCCGGGTTTACGGGCGAAGGCGCCCCAGACGAACCGCACGGTGTACGCGACGGTCAGCGCCGAGCCCGCGACCGTGATGCCGAGCGCCCAGCGGTCCGCGGTGTCTCCGTACAGCAGCGCCTCGAACGCGGCCTCCTTCGCGGCGAAGCCGAGCAGCGGGGGCAGGGCAGCCATGGAGGCTGCGGCCAGTGCCGCGACCGTAAGGACGTGCGGCAGTGCCCGGCCGACGCCGGAGAGCCTGCGCAGATCGCGGGTTCCGGCCGCATGGTCGACGATGCCGGTGACGAGGAACAGCGGGGCCTTGAACAGCGCGTGGCCCAGGATCATGACCGCCGCGGCCAGTGCCGCGTCCCGGTTGCCGACCCCGGCGAGCAGGGTGAGGAAACCGAGCTGGCTGACGGTGCCGTAGGCGAGGACGAGCTTGAGGTCGTTCAGGCGCAGCGCCCGCCAGCCGCCGAGCAGCATGGTCGCGGCGCCGAGGATGATCACGACGGGCCGCCAGACCGGCACATCGGCGAAGCCCGGGGCGAGCCGGGCGACCAGGTAGACACCGGCCTTCACCATCGCGGCGGCGTGCAGATAGGCGCTGACGGGGGTGGGCGCGGCCATGGCGTTCGGCAGCCAGAGGCTGAACGGCCAGATCGCCGACTTCGACAGGGCTCCGCACAGGATCAGCACCACCGCGACCGAGACGGCGAGGCTCGCCCCGGGCGGGTCGGCGAGGATGGCGGAGATCCGGTAGGTGCCTGCCGACTGGCCGATGATCAGGAAGCCGACGAACATCGCGAGGCCGCCGAGCGTGGTCACGATGAGCGCCTGGAGCGCCGAGCGGCGGCTGTGTTTCTGCTCGCTGTCGTACCCGATCAGCAGGTACGAGAAGACCGTGGTCAGTTCCCAGAACACATAGAGCGAGATCAGGTCGTCGGCGAGGACCAGGGCAAGCATGGCGCCCGCGAACGCGAGCAGGTTCCCGGCGAAGCCGGCCAGCTGCGGGGTCTCGTCGGTGAAGTACGAGGCGCAGTACAGCAGGACGAGCATGCCGATTCCGGCCGCGAGCAGCACCATCAGCTCGGCAAGTGCGTCGAGCCGCAGATCGACGGTGACGTCGTACGCCGGCATCCACTGCCACAACCAGGTGACCGAGCCACCGGACGCCGCGGTGTCCCACTGCGTGGCCGCCCACACAGTGGCGGCGGCCGGGGGCAGCGCGAGCACGACGAAGGCGCGCCTGCCCAGCGCTCGTACCAGTGGGCGCGCGCAGGCGGCCAGGACGAAGTGGCAGACGATGAGCGCGGTCATACGGCCCCGGGGGGCGTCCCGCGCCCGCCCCGGTCGGGCGTCCGGGGCCTGGGCGATGTATCACGGGCAAAAGGCACTGAATACAGATATATCCCTGACCGTGCATCACCCGTACGGCGCGCCGCGCCCGGCTCCGCGCGGTGCGTTCACCTGTGCTCGCGCCAGACCCGCTGGGGTTCGCCTGTGCTCGCCGCAGACCCCGCCGTGGTCGCAGTACGGCGCGTTCCCGGTGCGTCCGCAGCCGCACAGCATCACCCGGGTCTCCCGGCGCGGCCCCTCGGGGGCAGTTCGGCGAGATCCGCATGTTTCGCTGCTGATCGGCGACGTCCGTGAACGGCCGTTCGGCCAGGACGTGCTGCCGGACCTGGTGGACCACCTGATGAGCCTGCCCGTCGCGGCCGGCTGACCGTTCGTTCCCCTGCGCGTTGCTGGACGGGCTCGGGATGCCCGGCCCGTCCGGCGCCTTCACGGCAGTACCGCCACCCCGTCGATCTCGACCAGCGCCTGCTCGTCCCAGAGCCTCGCCACACCGATGACCGCCATCGCCGGATAATCGCGGCCCGCCAACTGCCGCCAGATCCGGCCAAGTTCCCCGGCATGGGACCGGTAGTCGGCCACGTCGGTGGCGTACACGGTGACCCTGGCCAGGTCCGCCGGGGAGCCGCCCGCCGCGCGCAGGGCGGTGAGCAGATTGGTGAGCGCCGTCGCGAACTGCTCGGGCAGGACGGCCCCGACGACCTTGCCGTCCTGGTCGAGGGCGGTCTGCCCGGCCAGGAAGATCAGTCGGCCGCCGGTGGCCGTGACGGCGTGCGAGAAGCCCGCGGGCGTCGAGAGTTCGGCGGGGTTGATCCGGTGGACCGGACTCATGCGGATGCCTCCCGGTTCGCGTACAGCTCCTTGGCAATGATCGTGCGCTGGACCTCGCTGGCGCCCTCGTAGATCCTTGGGGCGCGGACCTCCCGGTAGAGGTGTTCGAGGAGGTGGCCGCGGCGCAGGGCGCGAGCGCCGTGCAGTTGGACGGCGGTGTCGACGACGTACTGCGCGGTCTCGGTGGCGTACAGCTTCGCCATGGCAGCGCGGCGCGGTACGCCGGGCTCGCCCGCGTCGTACGCGGCGGCGGCCGCGTACACCAGGAGCCGGGCGGCCTCGGTGCGGGTGGCCATCTCGGCGACCTGGTGGGAGACGGCCTGAAGGTCCTTCAGCGGGCCGCCGAACGCGGTGCGTCGGGCGGTGTGCGCCACCGTGGTGTCGAGGGCGGCGCGGGCCATGCCGACGGCGAACGCGCCGACGCTGGGGCGGAACAGGTTGAGGGTGTTCATGGCGACCGAAAAGCCGCGGTCCGGTTCGCCGAGCACATCGTCGGGGGTGACCGGGACGCCGTCGAAGACCAGGGCGCCGATGGGGTGCGGCGAGAGCATGTCGAGGGCGGTGCCGGTCAGTCCGGGGCGGTCGGCGGGGACCAGGAACGCGGTGACGCCACGGGATCCGGCGCCCTGGGTCGTACGGGCGAAGACGGTGTAGAAGTCGGCTTCGGGCGCGTTGGAGATCCAGCACTTCTCGCCGGTCAGCCGCCAACCGTCGGGGGCGTGTTCGGCGTTCAGGGCGAGGGCCGCCGCGTCGGAGCCCGCGCCCGGTTCGCTGAGTGCGAAGGCGGCGACAGCGCGGCCCGCGCGCACCTCGGGGAGCCAGCGTTCGCGATGGGCCGGGGTTCCCGCCCGGACCACTGGATGGGTGCCGAGGCCCTGGAGGGCCAGTGCGGTCTCGGCCTCGGTGCAGCCGCGGGCCAGGGACTCGCGGAGCAGGCAGAGGTCGAAGGCGCCGGAGTTCAGCAGCCGGTCCAGGAGGCCGGACTCACCGAGTGCGGCGATCAGGGGGCGGTTGACGTGGCCCGGGTCGCCTTTTTCGGCGAGGGGACGCAGTTGCTGCTCGGCAAGGGCTCTTAGCTCTTCACACCAGGCGGTTTGTGCCGGATCGAGCGAGAATGCCGTCATACCGGCGCCTCTCTTGTCGGTGTCCGAGGCGCCCGCGCGGGCGCGTCTCGTTTTCTCGTCTTATCGCGGACCGTTGACTACCGTCACCCAAACGATACGCTCCAGAGGCGACAAGGGGGCGATCCGTGATGGACCCGAAGACCTCAGCGCACCTCGACACCTTCGCCAGGGAGCACCTGCCACCCCAGGACCAGTGGCCGGAACTGCTCTTCGACCTTCCCGAACTGCACTATCCGGCCCGCCTCAACTGCGCGGCCGAACTGCTGGACCGTACGATCGACCGCTTCGGCCCCGGCCGCCCCGCCTTCCGTACCCCCGACGGCGGAGTGTGGAGCTACGGGGAGCTGCGGGACCAGGTGGACCGGATCGCTCACGTTCTCACCTCCGGTCTGGGTGTCGTCCCCGGCAACCGCGTCCTGCTGCGCGGCCCCACCACTCCCCATCTGGCCGCGTGCTGGCTCGCGGTACTGAAGGCGGGCGCGATCGCCGTCACGGTACTGGCCCAGCAGCGGTCCGCCGAGCTCGCCACCATCTGCTCGATCGCCCGGGTGAGCCACGCGCTGTGCGACATCCGGGTGGTCGACGACCTGGCGAAGGCGCAGGTGCCGGGGTTGCGGATCACGGCGTACGGAGGTGACGCCCCGGATGATCTGCTGCACCTGGCCGAGGCCGGTACGGGACCGTACCGCCCCGTGGAAACGGCGGCGGACGATGTCGCACTGATCGCGTTCACCTCGGGCACCACCGGACGCCCCAAAGGCTGTATGCACTTCCACCGGGATTTACTCGCCATCGCCGACACCTTCTCGCGCCATGTCCTGCGTCCGACGTCCGACGATGTGTTCGCGGGCAGTCCGCCCCTCGGCTTCACCTTCGGGCTCGGGGGTCTGGTGGTCTTCCCGCTGCGGGTTGGTGCCAGTGCACTGCTGCTCGAACAGTCCGGCCCGGCGCAGCTGCTGCCCGCGCTCGCCGCCCACCAAGTCTCGGTGCTGTTCACCGCGCCGACCGCCTACCGCGTGATGCTCGACCACATCGACAAGCACGATCTGACCGCGCTGCGGCGCTGTGTCTCGGCCGGCGAGAACCTTCCGGTCGCCACGTGGCGGTCCTGGTACGAGCGGACGGGCCTGCGCATCATCAACGGCATCGGCGCCACCGAACTGCTGCACATCTTCATCTCCGCCGCCGACGACGCGATCCGCCCCGGCACCACCGGAGTTCCCGTGCCCGGCTGGCAGGCCCGGGTGCTGGACCGCACGGGCAGGCAGGTCCCGGACGGGGAGCCCGGACTCCTCGCCGTACGCGGACCGGTCGGCTGCCGCTATCTCGCCGACGAACGCCAGCGGGACTATGTGGCGCACGGCTGGAATCTCACCGGCGACACCTACGTGCGTGACGCGGACGGCTATTTCCGTTACGTCGCCCGTGCCGACGACATGATCATTTCCTCCGGCTACAACATCGCCGGCCCCGAGGTCGAGGACGCCCTGCTGCACCATCCCGCGGTGGCCGAGGCCGCGGTGGTGGGCCGGGCCGACGAGCTGCGCGGCCGGATCGTGGTGGCGTACGTGGTGCTGCGCGACGGCGCGGAACTGTCGGCCGAGGAGCTGCGCACGTACATGAAGAGCGAACTGGCTCCGCACAAGTGCCCGCGCGTCATCGAGTTCCTGCCCGCACTCCCCCGCACCGCCACCGGAAAACTGCAGCGGTTCCGGCTGCGGGAGGACTGACCCGGAAAATATGGGTGCTTCGCTCCGCGCGCACCCGGCAGGATGAGACATGACCTGGACCTTCACCGATGACGTCGACGTCTTTCTCGACGCGGCCGGCGCCTCGCTGGCCGCCCGCCCGGCCGAGAACACCCTGGTACTGACCGTCACCGCCACCCTGCGGCGCAGCGGCCCGCACGCCTATGGCGACGGTGCCCCGCTGCTGGGCTGGTGGCGCGGGGCGGACGGCGAGGTCGCGGGGACACTCGTGCACACCCCGCCGTATCCCCCGCTGCTGGGAACCGTCGCCCCGGAGGCAGTCGTTCCGCTGGCCGCCGCGCTCCCGCTGACCGGGATCAACGCGGACCGGGCCACCGCCGAGGCGCTGGCCGCCACTTGGCCCGGTCACCGGGTCGACCAGGAGCAGCGGCTCTACCGGCTTGAGACGCTGGTCCCGCCCTCTCCGGCACCGTCGGGGAGACCCAGGGCCGCCACCGCCGCCGACCGGGAACTGCTGGTGCGCTGGCACCTCGCGTTCGCCGACCAGGTCGGCCAGCCCGGCACCCATGCCGAACGGCTGGTGGACGAGCGGACGGCGTCCGGCGGACTGACGCTCTGGGAGGCGGACGGCTCCCCGGTGTCGATGGCGGGCGTCTCACCGCGGATCGCGGGCACCGTGCGGGTCGCGACGGTCTACACACCTTCCGAGCACCGCGGCCGGGGGTACGCGGCCGCGGTGACGGCGGAGGTCAGCCGGGCGGCACGGGAGGCGGGCGCGGAGGAGGTACTGCTCTTCACCGACCTCGCGAACCCGACCAGCAACGGCGTGTATCAGCGCATCGGTTATCGGGCGGTCTCGGACCGGCTGCTGATCAGCGCGGAGCGGGAGCGATGAGCGGGCCGCCGGACCCCGCGGGCCCGCCCGGGCCCGTGTGGCTGGGCGCGGCGAACGCCTGCCCGTCACCCCAGAGCGAGCCGCGGCTTCGGTGCGTCCGTGCGGCCCGTCGGCGGGGTGCGGCTGCCCGCGCGGTACGGAAGCGGCCAGGGCGCGCCCGGTCCGCCGTAGCCCTGGTCGGCGGCCGCGTGCAGCGTCCAGTGCGGGTCGTAGAGATGTGGGCGCGCCAGGGCGCAGAGGTCGGCCCGGCCCGCGAGCAGCAGTGAATTGACGTCGTCCCAGGAGGAGATCGCACCGACCGCGATGACGGGCACGCACAGCGTGTTACGGATCCGGTCGGCGTACGGGGTCTGGTACGAGCGGCCGTACTCGGGGCGTTCGTCGGGGATGACCTGACCGGTCGACACGTCGATGGCGTCGGCCCCGTGGGCGACGAAGGCGCGGGCGATCTCGACGGCGTCCTCGGCCGTCGTGCCGCCTTCGGCCCAGTCCGTGGCAGAGATACGGACGGTCATGGGCCGGTCGTCGGGCCAGTCGGCGCGGATCGCGTCGAAGACTTCGAGAGGGAAGCGGAGCCGGCCCGGCAGTGATCCGCCGTAACGGTCGGTGCGGTGGTTGGTGAGCGGCGAGAGGAAACCGGACAGCAGGTAGCCGTGGGCACAGTGGAGTTCGAGCAGGTCGAAGCCGCAGAGGTCGGCGCGCCGGGCCGCCGATACGAACTGTTCGCGTACGGCGTCGAGCCCGGCCCGGTCCAAGGCGTGCGGGACCTGGTTGACGCCGTCCGCGTACGGGATCGGGGAGGCGGCGGTCAGCGGCCAGTTGCCGTGGTCGAGGGGCTGGTCGATGCCTTCCCACATCAGTTTGGTGGAACCCTTGCGCCCGGAGTGGCCGAGCTGGACGCCGATGGCCGTACCGGGTGCGCTCGCATGGACGAAGTCGGTGATCCGGGTCCAGGCAGCGGCCTGTTCGGGGGTGTAGAGGCCGGTGCAGCCGGGGGTGATGCGGCCCTCGGCGCTGACGCACACCATCTCCGTCATGACGAGCCCTGCACCGCCGAGTGCGCGTGCGCCCAGGTGGACGAGGTGGAAGTCGCCGGGGACGCCGTCGGCGGCCGAGTACATGTCCATGGGTGAGACGACGACGCGGTTGCGGAGTTCGAGACCGCGCAGCCGCAACGGGGTGAACATCGGCGGGGTGCCAGGGACACAGCCGAACTCCTCCTCGACGGCGGCGGTGAAGGAGGCGTCGCGCAGCCGCAGATTGTCGTGGGTGACGCGGCGGCTGCGGGTGAGAAGGTTGAAGGCGAACTGGCGGGGCGGCTGGTCGACGTACGTGCCGAGCTCCTCGAACCAGCGCAGGCTGGCCGCGGCGGCCCGCTGGGTCGACTCGACGACCGGTCGGCGCTCGGCCTCGTACGCGGACAGCGCACCGGGCAGATCGGGCTGTTCCTCGATGCAGGCGGCGAGCGCGAGGGCGTCCTCGACGGCGAGTTTGGTGCCGGAGCCGATGGAGAAGTGCGCGGTGTGGGCGGCGTCGCCGATGAGGACCGTGTTGCCGTGCGACCAGCGGGCGTTGACGACGGTACGGAAGGTGAGCCAGGCGGAGTTGTTGGAGCGCAGCGGCCGGCCGCCGAGCGCCTCGACGAAGATCTTGGCGCAGCGTACCGTCGACTGCTCGACGTCGCAGGTGTCGAATCCCGCGGCCCGCCACACCTCCTCGCGCATCTCGACGATGACGGTGGAGGAGTCGGCCGAGAAGGGGTAGCCGTGGAGCTGCATCACCCCGTACTCCGTCTCGGCGATCTCGAAGCGGAAGGCGTCGAGGGCGAAGTCGGCGGCGAGCCAGATGTAGCGGCAGCGGTGGGAGGTGAGGCGGGGGCCGAAGGTGTCGGCGTGAGCGGCGCGGGTGAGGCTGTGCACACCGTCGGCGGCGATCACCAGGTCGTACGCGGCAGCGAGCTCGGCGGCCGGCGGGGCCTCGGTGCGGAAGCGGAGCCGTACGCCGAGGGAGTCGCAGCGTTCGTGCAGGATCTCCAGGAGCCTGCGCCGGCCCAGCGCCGCGAAGCCGTGGCCGCCGGAGGTCTGGGTCACGCCGCGGTGGACGATGTCGATGTCGTCCCACCGTACGAATTCGTCCTGGAGTGCCCGGTGGACGACGGGGTCGGCGTGCTCGATGCCGCCGAGGGTCTCGTCGGAGAGGACGACGCCGAAGCCGAAGGTGTCGTCGGGGGCGTTTCGCTCCCAGACGGTGATGTCGCGTTCCGGATCGAGACGCTTGAGCAGGGCCGCGGCATAGAGCCCGCCAGGTCCGCCACCGATGACCGCGATCCGCTTCACGCCGGTCCGCTGTGTACCGGGTGCCGTCGCGGCGGTCCGGATCGCACCGGTCGCCGTCACGGCGGACGCCCCAATTCCGGTCATGCTCGTGTCGGGCGACATCGCGCTACCGGCCTTGCCATTTCGGTGGCCGCTTCTCGGTGAAGGCGGCGTGGAATTCGGCGTAGTCGTCGCCGTGCATCAGCAGGGCCTGGGTCGCGGCGTCCATCTCGACCGCGGCGGCGAGCGGCATGTCGAGTTCGGCGGTGAGCAGCGCCTTGGTCTGGGCGAGGGCGAGGGCCGGTCCGTCGGCGAGGCGGCGGGCGAGCGCTGCCGCGCGCGCATCGGCCTGACCTTCTTCGGTCAGCTCGCTGATCAGTCCGATCCGTTCCGCCTCCGGTGCGCGGACCGGTTCGCCGAGCATCAGCAGCCGGGTGGCATGGCCGAGACCGACGACGCGCGGCAGCAGATAGGCGGCGCCCATGTCGCCGCCGGAGAGGCCCACCCTGGTGAACAGGAAGGCGAAGCGGGCGGACGGGTCGGCGATCCGGAAGTCGGCGGCCAGCGCAAGAACCGCGCCGGCACCTGCGGCCACGCCGTGTACGGCGGCGATGACGGGGAAGGGGGTTTCACGTAGGGCCCGCACCACCTGCCCGGTCATGCGGTTGAAATCGAGGAGCTGGGCGGTGTCCATGGCGAGTGTCGCGCCGATGATGTCGTCGACATCTCCGCCGGAGCAGAAACCGCGGCCCTCCCCCGCGAGCACCAGAGCCCGCACGGTGCGTTCGCGGGACAGTTCGGCAAGCAGGTCGCGCAGGTCGGCGTAGGCGCCGAAGGTGAGCGCGTTGAGTTTCTCGGGCCGGGCGAGGGTGACGGTGGCAACGCCGTCATCCGTCGTCAGCCGCAGATGGCGCCAGTCATCAGTACGGGGGGCGGAGCTGGGAAACGGGCTCATGGAGGGGGCTCCCCTTCAGCCGTCGGGCTGCTACCTGCAACCGAACTTATCACCCGTACGTGACTCTCGTCACGAACACGCAATAAGTGGAGCGTGAGAACGTGGTGCCGAACGTCCCCTTCATATCGGTCGACAGACCCTTGTTCGCACTGTTTCACTTTATAAGGTTGAAATTCGGAAGTATTTGACCTCCAGAATGTTCACGAACTCCGGAACGGAACCATGCTGTGCCCTCCGATGTCCCCCTCCCCGCCTCCTGGCGGATTGCCCTGCCGCATTCGACGGCGGCCGTACCGGTGGCCCGCGCCCTGATCCGTACGGCACTGGCGGACATCGAGGCGCCGGCCGATTCCGACACCGCCGAGCTCCTCACCGCCGAACTGGTCGCCAACGCCGTGGAGCACACCCGCAGCGATGAGCCCATCGAGCTGGTGGTGGAGCTCCTGCCGAGCGGCTGCCAGGTGGAGGTGCACGACCGCGATCCGGTCCCCCCGGGCGATCTCTCCCATCCGGAGCCCGGCAGCGAGCCGGACCCCTGGCAGGAACACGGCCGGGGTCTGCTGCTGATCCGTACGCTCAGCTCGTCCTGCGGTCACCGCACGACGAAACACGGCAAAGCGGTGTGGTTCACCCTGCCCTCCCGTACGCCTCACAGCTGACCGGACACCTCGGCGCCGGCCGACCGCCCCCTCATCGACCGGCGTCGACGGCGGCCAGCCGGGAGCGGCTGCGGCCGTAGAAGGCATACACCGCCGCGCCTGCGATCAGGAAGACGGCGAACTGCACCCAGGTCGCCCAGCCCGTCCCGTACATCAGATAGAGGCAGAAGGCGACGCCCAGGAGCGGGCTCAGCGGATAGAGCGGCACCCGGAACGAGCCCGTCACTTCGGGGTTGCGGCGGCGCAGCACGATCACCGCGATGTTCACCGCGACCATGGTGGCCAGCGTGCCGATGGTCGTCAGATTCACCACCACGTCGAGCGAGGAGAAGGCCGCCGGGACCGCGAAGACGACAGCCACGATCCAGGTGTTGGCGACCGGCGTCGCCGTCCGCGGCGAGACCCGCTCGAAGACCCGCGGGATCAGACCGTCGCGGGACATCGACATCAGGATGCGGGTCTGCCCGTACATCACCGCGAGCACGACGGATGCGATCGCGACAACCGCTCCGAAGGCGATGATTCCACCGCCGACGGTCGAGCCTGTGACCTGGTCGACGACGATCGAGAGGGCGGCCGGCTTGTCGGCGACGGCCTCCGGGCCGAGGGCGCCGATGGCCGCGAGCGCGACGGCGCAGTAGAGCAGGGTGACCAGGCCGATGCAGACCATGATCGCGATCGGGATGTTCCGCCGCGGATCCCTGACCTCTTCGCCCGCGGTGGTGATGGCGTCGAAGCCGATGTACGAGAAGAACGCCAGCGACGCGCCGGCGGTGACCCCGCCCGCCCCGTGGGCGACGAACGGCGTGAGATTCCCGTGCTCGAAGGCCGTGAAGGCAATGACGCAGAACATGATCAGAATGGCGATCTTGAGGACCGCCATCGCGGTGGTGGCCCCCGCGCTTTCCCGGACGCCGCGCACCAGCAGGGTGGCGGCCATCATGACCACCAGGACCGCGGGCAGATTGATCACTCCGCCGTCGCCGGGCCCCGCCGAGAGGGCCGCGGGCAGCTGCCAGCCGAACAGGCTGTTCAGCAGCTCATTGACGTACTGGCTCCAGCCGACGGCGACCGCGGAGACCGAGACTCCGTACTCCAGCAGCAGACACCAGCCGACGAGGAACGCGATGCGTTCGCCGAGGGTCGCATAGGCGAAGGAGTACGAGCTGCCGGACACCGGGATCGCGCTGCCCAGCTCGGCGAACGAGAACGCGGTGAAGATGCAGGTGATCGCGGCGAGCACGAAGGACAGCACAACCGCGGGGCCGGCTTCGGCGACGCTGTCGGAGAGGCCGACGAAGATGCCGGTGCCGACGACGGCGCCGACACCGAAGCACACCAGCTGGAAGAGTCCCATGGTGCGCTTGAGGCCGTGCCCCTCCAGGTCGGCGCCGGACTCGGCGATCAGCTGGTGAGGGTTCTTGATGCGTGGCCCACAGGGGCGCAGGGAGCTCGGCGGGCGCAGCGGACTCACGGGATGATCTCTTCTCTGGTGGAGCACGTGGGGGGATGTGCACCCGGGGCCCGTGGGGGGCTCCGGGCTCTGGTGACACACGCGAAAATGGGGTTCGAGCGTGCGAGCTCGAACCCCACCAAGAGACAACATATTAGTCGCCTTCGTGCATGTTCACCCAATCGGGCGCATGATCATGCAGTGATCAGCTTGTCGCTGCCAGGGTTGCCACCAGAACGGCCTTGATGGTGTGCAAGCGGTTCTCGGCCTCGTCGAAGACGATCGAGTGCGGGGACTCGAAGACCTCGTCGGTGACCTCCAGCTCCGTCAGCCCGTGGGCGGCCTCGATCTCGCGCCCGACCTTGGTGCCGAGGTCGTGGAAGGCCGGGAGACAGTGCAGGAACTTCACGCCGGCGTTGCCGGTGGCGCGCAGGACGTCCATGGTCACGGCGTACGGCGCGAGGGCCTGGATGCGCTCGCCCCAGACCTCCTTGGGCTCACCCATGGAGACCCAGACATCGGTGGCGACGAAGTCCGTACCCTTGACGCCCTCGGCGATGTCCTCCGTGAGAGTGACAGTCGCACCACTGACCCCGGCCAGCCTGCGGGCTTCGGTGACGATCTCCTCGGCCGGCCAGTACGACTTCGGCGCGACGATCCGCACGTCCATGCCCAGCAGGGCGCCGGTGACCAGGTAGGAGTTGCCCATATTGAAGCGGGCGTCGCCGAGGTAGGCGAAGGCGATCCGCTCCAGCGGCTTCTCGCTGTGTTCGGCCATGGTGAGGACATCGGCGAGCATCTGGGTCGGGTGCCAGTCGTCGGTGAGTCCGTTGAATACCGGAACGCCGCCGTACGCAGCCAGTTCCTCGACTGCCGCCTGGCTGTCACCGCGGTACTCGATGCCGTCGAACATCCGGCCGAGGACGCGGGCCGTGTCCTTCACCGACTCCTTGTGCCCCAGCTGCGAGCCGGAGGGGTCGAGATACGTCGTGGACGCACCCTGATCGGCGGCGGCCACCTCGAAGGCGCAGCGGGTGCGGGTCGAAGTCTTTTCGAAGATCAGCGCGATGTTCTTGCCGCGCAGCCGCTGCACTTCGGTCCCCGACTTCTTGGCGGCCTTGAGCTCGGCCGCGAGGTCGATCAGGCCACGGAACTCCTCTGCCGTGAAGTCCAGCTCCTTGAGGAAGTGGCGGCCTGCGAGATCTATGGCCATGGGGCTGCTCCTGGGTCGGGGTGAGGATCGCACGTACAGCGTTCCTGGAAGTCTATACGACACCCTGCATTGCTATACGAAGCCCCCAAGACCCTTCGCGCGGAGACTCTCCGTGCGGAGACTCTTTCCTTGCGCCGGGTCGCGCCACGCTGCACCAGCTCGTGCTCCGCTACACCGGATCACGCATCACGGGGCAGCTCATGCAGCGGGGACCGCCCCTGCCCCGGCCGAGTTCGCTGCCGCGGATCTCTATGACCTCGATGCCCTCCTTTCGCAGATAGGTGTTGGTGGTGGCGTTGCGCTCGTACGCGACGACAACGCCCGGCTCGACGGCCAGCACATTGCAGCCGTCGTCCCACTGCTCGCGCTCGGCGGCGTGCACATCCTGGGTGGCCGTGAGAACCCGGACAGAGTCCAGGCCCAGGGCGTGCGCGATCGCGTCGTGCATGTGCTCGGGCGGATGGTCGGTGACCTTCAGATCCCTCGGCCCGTCACCGGGCTCGATGGTGTACGAGCGGAGCATGCCCAGGCCCGCGTACTTGGTGAAGGTGTCGCCGTCGATCATCGTCATGACCGTGTCGAGGTGCATGAACGCCCGGCGCTTGGGCATGTCGAGCGCCACGATCGTGTGCGCCGAGCCGGCATCGAACAGTCCGCGCGCGAGCATCTCCACCGCCTGCGGGGTAGTGCGCTCGCTCATCCCGATGAGTACGGCCCCGTGGCCGATGACCAGTACGTCGCCGCCCTCGATGGTGGAGGGGTAGTCGTGCTGCCCCTGCGACCAGTGGTGGAAGACGCCTGCGTCGGGGCCGGTGAAGAGCGGGTGGTGGCGGTAGATCGCCTCGAAGTGGACGGTCTCGCGCTGCCGGGCCGGCCAGCGCATCGCGTTGATCGACACCCCGTCGTATATCCAGGCCGAGGTGTCCCTGGTGAAGAGATGGTTCGGCAGCGGGCCGAGCAGAAAGTCGTCCAGGTCCATGACATGGAAGCGGACGGAGGTCGGCTCGCTGTGCCGCTGCAGGAACTCCCGCTTGGTCATCCCGCCGACCAGCGCCTCGGCCAGCTCGGCGCTGGGCAACTCCTCGAAGGCGGCCCGCAGATGCTCGGTGGCGAGCGGGCCGTACTCCTTCTCCTCGAAGACCCGGTCCAGGACGAGCCGCCTGGCCACCGGGATCTCCAGCGACTCACGGAGCAGATCGCCGAAGAGGTGCACCTCCACTCCGCGGTCGCGCAGCACGTCCGCGAAGCCGTCGTGCTCCTGGCGGGCCCGGCGCACCCAGAGCACGTCGTCGAACAGGAGCGCGTCCTTGTTACTGGGGGTGAGCCGCTTCAGTTCAAGATCGGGGCGGTGCAGGATGACGCGGCGCAGCCGCCCGGCCTCGGAGTCGACATGGAATCCCATGCCTCCATCCTCACCGTGCGAAGCGCTGTTCACCCGGCGAATCGCCAGCGGGTTTTCCGTTGATCTCATCGGAAAACCCGCTGGCACCACGGTCTAAAGCCGCGGGTCGACCGGCTCCGACTCCAGGGCCAGGACCGCGAACACCGCCTCGTGGACCCGCCACAGCGGCTCCCCGTCGGCCAGCCGGTCCAGCGCTTCGAGCCCCAGCGCGTACTCCCGGAGCGCCAACGACCGCTTGTGGCCGAGGAACCGGCCGCGCAGCCGCTCCAGATTCTGCGGGCGGGTGTACTCGGGGCCGTAGATGATCCGGAGGTACTCCCGGCCGCGGACCTTGATGCCCGGCTGGACCAGCCTGCCCTTGCCGTCCCGCACGAGCGCGGCGAGCGGCTTGACGACCATGCCTTCGCCGCCGCGTCCGGTCATCTCCAGCCACCAGTCGATGCCGGAGCGCACCGACGCCTCGTCTTCGGTGTCGACGACGAGCCGGCGGGTGACCTGGAGCAGTCCGGTCGGATCGTGCTCGACCAGCCGGTCGAGCCATGCCAGCTGCTCGTCGTGCGGTACGGAGGCCAGCGAGCGGCCCTGCACGGCGAGGATCTGGAACGGCGCGAGCCGCACCCCGTCCGGGCCCTCGGTGCTCCAGCAGTAGCGGCGGTACGCCTCGGTGAACGCGGCCGCGTCCTCGGCCCGTCCCTGCTGGCGGTCCGCGAGAGCGCCCACGTCCACCCCACGGGCCACCGCTGCCGCGAGGGCCGCGTTGGCCTGCGGGAGGACGGCCCCGGATGCGGCACCGACCGCGGCGTACTGCGAGCGCAGCAGCCCGGCCGCCTTGAGTGACCACGGCATCAGCTCGGCGTCGAGCAGCACCCAGTCGGTGTCCCACTCCTCCCAGAGTCCGGCGGCGGTGACGGCGGTGCGCAGCCTGCCGAGGATCACCTCGGTAAGTGCGACATCGTCGAGGAACGGCCTTCCGGTGCGGGTGTAGAGCACCCCGGTCGGACCTTCCCCACCGCCGCAAGCGTGGGAGGTGCCCCCTGCGCCGAACCGGTCACGGGCGGTGTTCGCGTCCCGGCAGACCAGCGCCACCGCACGGGAGCCCATGTGCTTCTCCTCGCACACGACCTTGGTGACACCGTCCGCCCGGTACTGGGCGAAGGCCTCGGCCGGGTGCTCCAGGTAGCCGTCCTCGTGCGACGTGGCGGTGGGCGCCATGGTCGGCGGGAGGTAGCCGAGCAGCCGCGGGTCGACAGCGAACCGGCTCATGACTTCGAGTGCCGCCGCGGCGTTCTCCTCGCGGACCGCGATGCGGCCCATGTGCCGGGTCTCCACGATCCGGCGGCCATGCACATCGGAGAGGTCCAGCGGCCGGCCCTCCCGGCCCCCGGGCGCCTCGGTGGTCAGCGGCTTGGCCGGCTCGTACCAGACCTTCTCGGCCGGTACGTCGACGAGCTCACGCTCCGGCCAGCGCAGCGCGGTCATCTTCCCCCCGAAAACAGCACCGGTGTCCAGGCAGATGGTGTTGTTGACCCAGGAGGTGTTGGGCACCGGGGTGTGGCCGTAGACCACGGCGGCACGGCCGCGGTACTCCTCCGCCCACGGGTAACGCACGGGCAGGCCGAACTCGTCGGTCTCGCCGGTGGTGTCCCCGTACAGCGCGTGCGAGCGGACCCGTCCGGAGGTGCGCCCGTGGTACTTCTCGGGCAGCCCGGCGTGGCAGACGACGAGCTTGCCCTCGTCGAGCACGTAGTGGCTGACGAGCCCGTCGATGAACTCCCGCACCTGCTCCCGGAAGGCGGGGTCCTTCTCGTCCTCCCGGTCCAACTGCTCGATGGTCTCGGCGAGTCCATGGGTGTGCTGGACGTTGCGGCCCTTGAGGTAGCGGCCGAGCTTGTTCTCGTGGTTGCCCGGCACGCACAGGGCGTTACCCGACGACACCATGGACATGACGCGGCGCAGTACCCCGGGGCTGTCGGGGCCGCGGTCCACGAGGTCGCCGACGAAGACCGCCGTACGGCCTTCGGGGTGTGCGCCGTCGACGTAGCCGAGCTTGCCGAGCAGAGCCTCCAGCTCGGAACTGCAGCCGTGGATGTCACCGATGATGTCGAAGGGTCCGGTGAGGTGGCGCAGGTCGTTGTAGCGGCGCTCCAGCACCACTTCGGCGTGCTCCGCCTCCTCCTCGGTGTGCAGGATGTGCACCTTGCGGAAGCCCTCGCGCTCCAGGCCGCGCAGCGAGCGGCGCAGTTCGCGACGGTGGCGCTGGATGACGTGGCGCGGCATGTCGGCGCGGTCGGGGCGGCCCGCGTTGCGCGCGATGCAGACCTCTTCGGGCAGGTCGAGGACGATCGCGATGGGCAGCACGTCGTGGCTCCGGGCCAGTTGGACCAGCTGCTTGCGGCTCTCGGACTGGACGCTGGTGGCGTCCACGACGGTCAGCCGCCCGGCGGCGAGCCGCTTGCCCACGATGTAGTGGAGAACGTCGAAGGCGTCACGGCTGGCGCTCTGGTCGTTCTCGTCATCGGCGACCAGACCGCGGCAGAAGTCCGAGGAGACGATCTCCGTGGGCTTGAAGTGCTTACGGGCGAAGGTGGACTTGCCGGAACCGCTGGCTCCGATGAGGACCACGAGGGAGAGGTCGGTCACCGGCAACGTGCGCGAAGTACTGGTCATGCGACTTTCGCCTCCTTCCCGGTCTCGTTCTTGGTCTCATCGGCTGCGGTCATCGTGAACACGGCCATCTGTGTCGGCGGCCCCACCTCGGGGTCGTCGAGCCCCACGGGGACGAAATCAACCCCGTATCCATGCCGCTGGGCCACCTCCTGGGCCCAGTCGCGGAACTCGGCCCTGGTCCACTCGAACCGATGGTCGCCATGACGCACATGCCCGGCCGGAAGGGTCTCCCAGCGGACGTTGTACTCGACGTTCGGCGTCGTCACCAGCACGGTCCGTGGTCGGGCCGAACCGAACACGGCGTACTCCAGCGCGGGCAGCCTCGGCAGGTCGAGGTGCTCGATGACCTCGCTGAGCACGGCCGCGTCATAGCCCTTGAGCCGCTTGTCGGTGTAGGTGAGCGAACCCTGCTGAAGCGTGACCCGTCCGGCCTGCCGCTCCCCCATCCGGTCCAGCTTCAGCCGTCGCGAGGCGATGGTGAGGGCGCGCATGGAGACATCGACCCCGACGATCTCCGTGAAGCCCACGTCCTTGAGCAGTACCTGCACCAACTGGCCCTGGCCGCAGCCCAGATCGAGGACCCGGCTCGCCCCGGCGGTGCGCAGCGCGTCCAGGATCGCGGTGCGCCGCTGTTCGGCGAGCGGCACCGGCTTCTCCTCGGTGTCGGTCGTCTCGTCCACCGCGTTGTCGATGCTCTCGACGTCGAGGTCGTCCGACTCGGCGAGCCGCACCAGTTCGAGCCGCTGCATCGCCTGCCGGGTCAGCCCCCAGCGCCGGGACAGATAGCGGCTGGTGATCAGCTTCTGCTCGGGATGGCCGGCCAGCCAGCCGTCACCGGCCCGCAACAGCTTGTCCACCTCGTCCGGTGCGACCCAGTAGTGCTTGGCGTCGTCGAGCACCGGCAGCAGGACGTACAGCTGCCGCAACGCGTCCGCCAGCCGCAACTCGCCTTCCAGCACCAGCCGTACGTACCGCGAGTCCCCCCATTCCGGGAACTGCTCGTCCAGAGGTACGGCCACGGCGTCCACACTCGTCCAGCCGAGTGGCCCGAAGAGCTTGTGCACCAGTTCCGCGCCGCCACGCGCCGGCAGTGCGGGCACCTCGATCCGCAGCGGAAGCGGCGCCTGTACACGTTCGGGCAGTGCGCGGCACACACCGTTCAGCGCGGTCTTGAAGACCGTGCTCATCGCGACGGAGAGCAGCGAGGACGCCGCGTACGGACGGTCGTTCACGTACTGCGCGAGCGCCGCGTCGGGGGCGCCGCCCCGGCCCTTGCCCTTGCCGCGCCGCACCAGCGCCACGGGATCCACCTCCAGCAGGAGCGCCGCTGTGCAGCGCTCGGCGGACGCCTCGGGATAGAAGACATGCGCGGTGCCATGGGAGGTGGAGAACGTCTGCGCCTTCTCGGGATGTTTATGCAGCAGAAAGCCGAGATCGGTCGCGGGACGTTCCGGATTGCCGGTCGTGCTGATTGTCAGGAACACACGTCCGAGTATGGTCCGCTTCACTCGCCCCCCACCAGGTATTTTCATGTGTCTACGGCACTGTTGACCCTTCTTTCCCTTCGCCTGCCGTCGCTGCGCCGAGCAGCCCGGCCAGCTCCGCGATGGTCTCCGGGCCGACTCGGCAGCAGCCGCCCACCAGCCGGGCGCCGGCGTCCTGCCAGGCCCGCACTCTCCCCGGATCGAAGGTGGGGGCGCCGACCCACCCCCGGCCGTCGGCATCCCACCGCTCACCGCTGTTCGGATAGACGACGACCGGTTTCCCGGCCACCTCCGCCGCCACCCGCACCGCCCGGTCCGCATCCGCCGGATCACAGCAGTTCACCCCGACGGCCAGCACACGGTCGTGCCCCGAGGCGAGGGCGAAGGCCGTCTCCAGCGACTGCCCCGCCCTGGTCCGGTCCCCCGCCACGCTGTACGAGAGCCAGACGGGCAGCCCGCACGCCTCGACCGCCCGCAACAACGCCTCGGCCTCGTCGACGTCCGGCACTGTCTCCAGCGCCAGCGCATCGGGCCCTGCGGCGGCCAGCGCCTCCACCCTCGGCCGGTGAAACCGCTCCAGCTCCCGGACGGAGAGCCCGTAGCGGCCCCGGTACTCGCTGCCGTCCGCCAGCATCGCCCCGTACGGCCCGACCGAGGCGGCGACCCAGATCTCCCGCTCCACCGCACCCGCGGCCCGCCGCGCCAGCCGGACACTGCGGGCGAACAGCTCCGCCGCCCGGGCCCGTCCGATCCCCCGCCGCTCGAATCCCTCGAAGGTCGCCTGGTAACTGGCCGTGATGAGCATGTGCGCACCCGCCCGCACATAGGCCGTGTGCGCGGCCTCGATCTGCCCCGGCCCGTCGGCAAGCAGCCGGGCCGACCACAGAGCGTCGGACAGATCGCAGCCCTGCGCCTCCAGTTGGTTGGAGAGACCGCCGTCGAGCAGGACCGTCCCCTCCACGAGGGCACGATGGAGCGCACGGGCGGGCGGACCGTTGACTGACCGGACGGGTTGCACGGGTGCCTCCCTCGTGAGCCGGGCCCGGGCCTGGCTCGGGTGAGCGGCGACCTGTCCCTGACTCGGGTGAGCCGGGACCGTTCCCGGCTCAGGTGAGCTGGGACTGGACCTGGGTGGAGATCAGCTCCAGGTGCTCCAGGTCGTCCAGATCCAGGACCTGGAGGTAGATCCGGGACGACCCGATCGCGCCGTACCTACCGATCTTGTCGACCACCTCGGCGGGCGAGCCCGCGAGCCCGTTCGCCTTCAGCTCCGCCACCTCACGGCCGATGACGGCTGCGCGCCGCGCCACCTCGGCGTCGTTCTTGCCGACGCACACCACCAGGGCGTTGGAGTACACCAGGTCGTCCGGTCCGCGGCCGGCCGCCTTCGCCGCCGCCCTGACCCGGCCGAACTGCTTCTCGCTGTCCTCCAGCGACGCGAAGGGAATGTTGAACTCGTCCGCGTATTGGGCGGCCAGCCGCGGTGTACGCGTCGCACCATGACCGCCGATCAGGATCGGCACCTTGGCCTGCGCCGGTTTGGGCAGCGCGGGCGAATCGGTCAGCTGGTAGTACGTGCCGTCGAAGCGGAACGTCTTGCCGATCTCGGTCGCCCACAGCCCGGTAACGATTTCCAGCTGCTCCTCCAGCCTGCCGAACTTCTCCTTGGGGAACGGAATGCCGTACGCCTTGTGCTCCTGCTCGAACCACCCTGCGCCGAGACCGAGCTCAATGCGTCCGCCGGACATCTGGTCGACCTGCGCAACCTGGATGGCGAGCACGCCGGGGAGCCGGAAAGTCCCCGCGGTCATCAGCGTGCCGAGCCGGATCCGCTTGGTCTCGCGCGCCAACCCGGCCAGGGTGATCCAGGCGTCGGTCGGGCCGGGCAGCCCGTCCCCCGGGCCCATGCGGAGGTAGTGGTCAGAACGGTAGAAGGCGTCGAAGCCGAGGGCCTCGGCCGCCTTGGCGACGGTGAGCAGGGTGTCGTAGCTGGCCCCTTGCTGGGGTTCGGTGAAGATTCGAAGATCCATGCATCCATCCTGCACCTCCGGACGCCGGCCATTCCCCTCCTCCCTCCCACGCGCCGCCACTGCCGAAGCCCTTCACAGTCACGGCCGTCCCGTCCCTCGTCACTCCCGAAATCCTGCGCGCTCACGGCTGGCCCGCCGTCGAGCCCGCCGGTCCGCGGATCACACCGTAGTGGCCGTCCCACTCCCGGCCGCGCTCCAGATCCTGCTGCCGCTCCCGGTCCTGCTCGTCGAGGCGCCTGAGCATTCCGTGCACCCGGTCCATGGACTCGTCGGCCGCGTCGATCGCCTCCATGCACTGCCAGTAGAGCCCCTGCTCATCGGTCTCGCAGGCCACCCCGACCAGGGCCATCCCCACCTCCCCGAGCAGTGTTCCGAGCCCCGTCAGTGTCGCCCTCGGTTCGGCGAGCTCGGAGAGCTGGGCGGCCCGCGCCACTGAGGCCCGCGCAGCCGGGTGGTCCAGCGCCCCGCCGCTCCTTCCGCCGATCTCGCTGAGCCCGCGCGCCTCGCCCCGTAGCTCCTTGGGCCCGTCCGCCGCCAGCCGGCTGCCGATCGCCTGAGCGAGCGCCTGGGCCTGCCATGCCTCGGCAATGATGTCCGGCGTGCCGTGGCTCTGCGCCAGAGCACGCCGACTGACTCCTACAAGCCGCTCCGCCTCCATGCGTTACCCCCGTCGGTACGAAAGGCCGCTCAACTCATCCATTACCCACAGTGAGGGTGTCAGTACCGAAAAGCTAGAGGAATTCGGAAATCTCTGGACACGAAGTCGACTGTGAATAAGTTGATCACTCCGAAGAGTGACGATCCCGGGGCTCAAGGGTGTCCGGGCGTTCCGGCACCGGGAATCGGGCCTCATTCCGGTCGATCTTCTCCGACAGCGCCGCCAGCGCATCGATCCCCAACACTTGGCAGAACTGCAGCAGATACGCGAGAACATCCGCGACCTCGTCCGCCACCCGCTGGGCCGTCTCGGGTGTCTCCATCACCCGCGCCGACTGCTCCGGCGTCAACCACTGGAAGATTTCGACCAGTTCGGACGCCTCGACGCTCAGTGCCGCCGCCAGGTTCTTCGGGGTGTGGTACTGCTCCCAGTCCCGTGCAGCCGCGAACGCGGCGAGCCGTTGCTGCAGGGCACGTACATCAAGTTCTGTCACGGCTCCAGGTCTACCACCGTCACCCCTGCCGTCTCCCTGGCCCGCACCGCACCCGACTCCGTGACCGTCCCCACCAGCCTGAGGTGCCCGGCCGCCCCGATCGACACCGCCAGATCCAGCAGTCCGCGCAACTGCCTTCCGTCCAGGTCCCGGTCGAGTCCGTCGGCCAGCACGGTGAGGGTCTGCATGGCCGACGGCACCTCGCCCGCGGCGTCCATCGCCAGCACCCCGGGGCCGTTGAGCAGTACCAGGGAGAGTGCGAGATACCTCAACTCACCGTCGCCGAGCCGGCCGACCGGCGTGGCATGTCCCCCGCCGCGTCCGACGGTCGCGCGCAGCAACCCGTCCGTGAGCCGCTCGACACCGAGTGCGGTCACCGGCCCCGCGCATCCGGCGTGAGCCGCCGCGACCAGCCGGGCGTGGCGTTGGACGCATTGCGTGTGCGTACGTTCCAGCACCGCCGCGAGATTGCCGCAGCCGCGACGCAGCCGGCCGTCGCCCGCCGGTACCGGCGCACGCATCCGCGCCGGCTGCGGTTCACAGGCGAAGACCGAGCGCAGGGCCACGACCGTCTGTTCGGCGGCGGCGAGGACCTGTAACTGCCCCTCGGTCCTGCCCGCCACCCGTAGCGGCAGCAGGGCCGTTCCGAGGCGGTCGTCCGGCAGCGGCGCCCGCGTCACCGGGACCGCGCCCGCGGTGTGCCACGCCGCCTGGACCGACGAGCGCCCCGGGTCGCGCAACGCGGTGGTGAGCAGGGTCTCGCCACCGCCGGTGAGCCTTTCCCCGACGATGCGGAGGGTGGGCTCCGCCTGGACGGCCACGTCGAGCCGTACCGGTCCTGCCGGACCGTCCGTCGTACAGCCGATCCGGAATCCGCGGCGGCCCTGCGCATCGGCCGCGGCACCTTCCGGTACGCACCCCGCCGGGTCCGGGAAGGCCTCGTCGAGCGGATCTCCGCTGCCCAGCCGCGCCAGCGCCTCGTACGCCCGCAACGCATTCGACTTGCCGCTGCCGCCGGGCCCGGCGAAGAGCGTGACCGGGCCGATGCGGAAATTGGCACCGCGGTGCGAGGCGAAGGCGGACAACCGCAGTTCGGTGACGGCGGGTCCGGCGGAGCGGACCCGGCCGCCGGAACGCCGCAGGGCTTCCGGGCGGGCCGACATGCCCGCAGCGGCAAGCCCATCGCCGACCGCGGACGTACCAGTAGCGGCAGGGACATCACCAAGCACGGACGTACCAGGAGCGGCAGGAGCATCACCGGACACATACGTACCGGCGCGCGGTGGCGGGGTGGTCCCCGGGCGAAGTGCACACATGCGACGGACCGTACGCAGACCGCGGAGCGGCGAACCGTTTCGCCTGAACGGCCTTCCTACGATCGGGCTACGCCCGTCGCGGCAACTCCGCCCCGGACGGCATTCCCACAATCGAAAGGACGTCCACCGTCACGCCCACGGCCAACACCCGCCCGGCGGCCTTCCTACGAACCGGGTACGACCGCCGCCGTAACCCCCTCGACCTCCATGCCGACCGGTGACAGCAGGAAGACATTCCGGTCGACCCGGTGCATTCCGCTGCCCAGACCGAAGACCACCCCGCTGGTGAAGTCCAGGATGCGCTTGGCCACATCCGTCTCCGCGCTGGTCAGATCGAGCAGTACCGGGATTTGTGCGACCAGGTACTCCGCCACCTCCCGCGCGTCCGCGAAGACCTGGACCCGCAGCACGACGAGGCGCCGCTGTTCGGCTCCCGCGTTCTCGTCGGGGACCGTACGGTGATCAACCCTGGAGGGCCACTCGTTGCGGCCGCGCAGGGGTACGACCTGGGCAAGCCCCTCCCACTGCTCGTCCGTGACGTCGTACCTGTCGTACCTGCTCACCGGACCACCCCGTCTGTGCTTCGGTCGGCGTTGCGCCCGCTGCGCTCGCTGTTCATCGGGCAATTCTCTCGCCCCTCACCCGTTCGGCGTACCACCGACACGGTTCACGGCCTGATCGACACTGCTGACGGCCACTCCGACGCAGCCTCGGTCGCTTCTTGCCGGTCCGTTTCCGTAGTCATGTCGACTGGGGTAAAACGTACCGGAAGCCGCACCAGAGCACGGTGGAACGGGCCCGGCCGCCACTTCAGTCCGCTGACCGGAACGTCCAGTTCTGCGTCGCACAGCTGACTGGTGAGCTGCTCGATCGCGGTCATTGCGATGAGCAGTGCCGGCTGCTTCGCCGGGCACCGGTGCGGACCGGCCGACCAGGCCAGATGGGCGCTGGCTCCGGAGCGGACCCCGGGCTCCGAAAGACCGGGCGGGGACTGGTTGTTGGCCGCGGCGTAGGAGACCAGGAGCAGCTGTCCAGCGCGCAGTCGGACGCCGTGGAACTCCGTGTCGCGACGCGGGTAGTGGGCCGCCAGATTGGCCACCGGCGGGTTCTTCCAGAGGACCTCGTCGATCGCCTCGTGTGCCGTCATCGCGCCGCCGTGCAGCGAGCCGGCGTAGCGCGCGTCGGTAAGCATGTGCAGCAGCGCGTTGCCGATCAGATTGGTCGTCGGATCATGGCCCGCGCTCATGATCAGAGTGATCTGACGCACAGTCTCGTCGTTGTCGAGACCGGCCGGATGGGCGAGGAGGTACGAGGTGAGGTCACGGCGCGGCCGGGCACGCCGTTCGGCGACCAGATCGGTGACGACCTCGACCAGGTCGGCGTACGCGGTGGCGGCGTCCTCGGCGGAGTTGAACATGCCGGCGATGCCGTTGACGATGCGTTCGCTGTCACCCGGCGGTACGCCGAACCAGGTGACGAAGACGTGCACCGGGAGTCGTCGGGCGTACTGGGCGATCAGGTCGCTGCTTCCGGTGGCGGCGAATTCGCCGATGAGCCGCTGGGCGACCCGGGCGACCTCGGCCCGCAGGATGTGCGGCTCGATCAGGGCGAGGCTGTCGTTGATGGCGTCGCGGTAGCGGGCGTGTACGTCGCCGTCGCTGAAGAGCGCGGTGGGCCGGTAGCCGAGCATGGGCAGGACCGGCGAATCCTCGGGCACGGTGGCCTGCCAGGCTCGCGAGTCCTTGGTGAAGGTGTGGGTGTCGCGCAGCAGGTCGACGGCGGCCTGGTAGTCGGTGACCAGCAGGGCGTCGATGCCGGGGGCGAGCCGGACGGGGGCCAGCGGGCCGTGTTCACGCAGCCGCCGGTAGTGGCTCTGCGGGTCGGCGGCGAAGTCCGGGCCGTACAGCGCGAGGGGCTGCGGCGGCTGTACGGGCGGTGTCATGACGGGTCCTCGGGCCGGGGCATTCGGGTCAGCACGTGCTCGGCGAGCGCGATCAGTGCGTCGATGCTGCCGCGGCGTTCGCGGGCGTCGCACTGCACCAGCGGTGTCTCGGGGGCGAGATCGAGATGTTTGCGCAGGACCTCGTCGGTGTGTGCGGGGGCGTCGGGGAAACGGTTGACGGCGACGGCGTACGGCAGTTCCTGCTCCTCGACCATGTCCATGACCGCGAAGGAGTCGGCGAGCCTGCGGGTGTCGACCAGGACGAGTGCGCCGAGCGCGCCGCGCGCGATGTCCTCCCAGAGCGGGAGGAACCGCTGCTGGCCCGGCGTGCCGAACATGTAGAGCACCAGGTCGTCGAGGACAGTGAGCCGGCCGAAGTCGATGGCGACAGTGGTCGTGGTCTTGTCCGGCAGTCCTGCGGTGTCGTCGAGCCGGGTGCTGGACTGGGTCATCACCTCTTCGGTGTGGAGCGTGGCGATCTCCGACAGCGTGCGGATCAGGGTGGTTTTGCCCACGCCGAAGGGACCCGTGACGACGAGCTTCATCAGGGTCCGGGCGGCAGGCGGCAGATAGCCGATGCCGGTCCGGTCAGTGGAGGGAGCGGAGTCCAACGAGCAGCCTCTCGACGAGCGACCGGTCGATCTCCCCGGCGCTGGGGATGGGCGGTCGGGTGTGCAGATGTCCGCCGGCCGCGAGGTCCGTGGCCAGGAAGACGGTGGCGCTGACCGGCAGATCCAGGTGGGCTGCGGATTCGACGACGGTGAGCGCGCCGGGTTCGAGCAGCTCGCACAACCTGCGCTGTTCCGAGCCGGTGTCCGGGGGCAGGTCCGTATCGGTGCGTACGAGTACGGCGAGCCGGTCGAGCGCCGGACCGGCGGGCCGGGTCCGGCCGCCGGTGACCAGATAGGCGGGGATCAGACGGCGTCCGGGGCCGGAGGTCATGGCCGGGCGGCGGTGTCCGGTTGGCGGGCGGGTGCGTTCATCGCCCGGGTCAGGGCAGTGACCTGCACCTGCATCTGGTAGGCGATGTCGCCGAGTTTGGCTCCGGGTTCCGCGAACAGGGCGAGTGTGGTGTTGTTCCCGGCCGGTACGACGATGGCGAAGCCCTGATCGGACTCGACAACCGTCTGGGCCAGGCGCGGCGCCTCGACGTCGGTGAAGGCCGTGGTGAACGCGCGGGCCGCGGCGTGCAGCGTGGCGGTCATGGCGGCGACCCGCTCGCCGGACGCCTGGTCCAGGCCGGGCGACGCGCCCTCGAGGAGGCCGTCGCCGGTCGCGACCACGGCGTGCTGGACTCCGGGCAGCTCCAGCAGGGGGATCAGCACCCATGCGAGGTCACCGGTGGTGGGAGTGGGGGCGCTCACTTCTCGTAGTCTCCTTGGTCGTGCTGGCCGTCGTGGTCGTCCGGGTGGTGGTCGTCCGCTGCCGGTGCGGATGACCGCCCGGCGACGCTCCTGCCATTGAGGGTGCCCTGCTGGAGTGCCGCCCAGGAAGCCTCGGCCTGTTCGGGTGTACGGGACACCTTTTCCTGCTCCCGGGTGACGGCGGCGGATGCGGAGCGGGCCGGGGTCGGGCGTGGCGAACGCCGACGACGGCTGGGCAGCTCGGCGGGGTGCCCGTCGGCGGGTTGCGGTGCCGGTGCGGGCTGCGGCTCGGCGGGGGCGGAGACCGGAGAAGAGGCGTGCGCCCGCATCGGCTTCGGGGCGAGGGCGGAGAGGCTGCGGTCGTCCTTCATCACGGTGAGCAGATGAGCGGGGACACGCAGAATCGTACGCATACCGCCGAACGGCGATGCCTCGATGTGGCAGTCGAAGCCGTACTGCACGACGAGCCGGCCGACGACCGCGAAGCCGGTCTGCGGTGGGTCGCCCAGCTCGGTCAGGAGGACCTCGGACGGGCCCGCCAGCAGGGCGCGGGCCCGGTCGAGCGCATCCTCGTCCATGCCGATGCCCGCGTCGTCGACCATCAGGAACGCGCCACGGCCCCCGCTCTGCTGGACAGTCACCTGTACGTCGGTGTCGGGGTGCGAGTACGCGGTGGCATTGGCCAGCAGTTCGGCCAGTGCGATCGCGAGGGGTTCGGCGGCACGGGCGACGAGCGCGAGCCGTTCGTCGCGCAGGTGATTGGCGACCTTGATGCGCTCGTAGCCGGCGACCCGGGACTGGGCTCCGAGCACGATCTCGACGAGCGGCGAGTTCTGGCGGGCGAGCCCCGGCCAGGCGTCGCAGAGCACAGCGGTGGACTGGGTACGCCGCAAGGCCAGTTCGTTACGGAAGTCCAGCTGCAGGATCCGCGGGTCGTCGTACTCGTGCTGGAGCTCGTGCAGCAGTTGCTGAGACTGGTTGAGCAGGGACTGGATCTTGGCCGAGGTGCCGCGCATCGCCGCCCGGGCGGCCGCGTCCACGCGCCCGCGCTCCTCGACGACCGCGGTGCGAGCGGCCTGTACGGCCTCGGTGAGCAGCCGGGCGGAATCGCCGTCGACCTCGGTCGCTCCCCGCAGGCCGGGGACCTGCGCGGTGGGATGGGAGAGGGCGAGCGCTACGGCGGGTATCCGCTTGCGGGCCAGCTGCCGGATCTCGTCGGTGAGGGCGGCGGTACGGGCCTCGGCGGCCTTCGACTGCCGTTCGGCCAGCTCGGCACGGGCCACGGCCAGGTGCTCCGAGCGTGCCGCGTTCTTTGCGCGGACAGCCGCCGCCACAGCAGCAGCGACGGCGATCACCGCCACGATCCATCCCATGCCGTCACCGCGTTTCTGTCGTCGAATCGGTCTTCCGGCCGAAGCGGCGGCGGAAGCTCCGCTTACTTCTCCGCCGGGCCTGCCGACTCACGGGCCTGCTCCACCTCTTGAGCGACCACGGCGACATCGGTCATCACCTGGAGGACTCCGGGCAGTTCGGAGCCGTCGAGGTGCCGGTACTCGCTTCCGATGGTCGCCACCAGCCGCTCGGGGAGGCCGAGCTCCGGGTAGCGCCCCTCGGCGATGACCCGGCGCGCCGCCTCAAGGGCGGGGATCCCGGCTGCGTGAAAGGCGTGGGCGCGCTCGCGCACGTACTCCAGATACACGATGTGATCGCGCACCCCGGCCTGGTCGAGGACCGGCCCGTGCCCCGGGACGATGATCTCGGCGCCGGTGGCCAGCACCCGCTCGCAGGCCGCGATCACATTGCTCAGCGGACCCGCCCAGTGCACCGGGTGGTCGCCCGGCTGACCGGGGGTGGAGGAGAAGATGACATCCCCACTGAACACGGCACGCTGCGCGGGCAGATGGACCATCAGGTCGCCGGTGGTGTGCGCGGGCGGCAGGGCGGAGAGCTGGACCGGGTACTCCCCCAGGGTCAGTTCGAGTTCCCCGGTGAAGTATGTCGTCGGCTGCACCGGCTCGGTCTGCGACCAGTCGAAGGGGCCGAAGTGACGTCCGAGGTAGGCCCCGAGCGGGGTGGCCTGATCGCCGGTGGCGACGAGCGCGTGCTGCTGCTTGGGCGTGGGCTCGTAATGGATGTGTTCGCGGGCCTCACGGGTCGCGATGATCTCCGCGTCCGGGAGCACGCCCGCACCCCAGAAGTGGTCGCCGTTCGCGTGGGTGACGATCACCCGGTCGACGGAGACACCGTCGGGCAGCCGCTTCGTGGACTCGGCCAGGAACTGGCCGGCCAGCGCGGCGTCGTACGGGGTGTCGATCCATAGCGCGCCACGGGGCGAGACTAGGAGACCGCAGTTCGCAAGCCCCCAGCCCCGTTTCGGCGGGAGCCATGCGCACAGGCCCCGTCCCAGCTCAACGACATCTCCACCCGTGATCGACATGCACGCGATTATGCCGACCATGATCCGGCCATGCGTTCGAACTCGGCCACTATGAGATCTCATTGGCGCAAAATCGCCGCTCACACCCCCCGGCATCGACGGCTCGGTAACCCTACGAGACCGGCACTCCGCATCCCCTTACGGCACTTTCCGGATGATTGCGCCCAATTCACCCGGCAGTGTCGCGTGCCGCAGCGGACACCCGTCGAGCCGTCGCCAAACCGGAAAGAGCCGACTACCCACCGAGCATGGCTGAAAATAGCCCTATCGAGATCCCCGGCGACGGCGCCGGACAGCACTGTCACCGGGACCGGGGACGCCGTCCACCCGGTTTCGGCCACGCAGAAATGGAAACGGCGGGTCGCCACCTCCTTGGTGGCGACCCGCCGTACGGACGACTGGTTCAGACGGCGATGACGGTGACGCCGGCCTCCGCGAAGCGAGCGGTCGCCTCGGGCGTGATCCCCTTGTCGGTGACCAGGAAATCGACCTGTCCGAGATCGCAGACCCGGGCAAAGGCCCGCTTGCCGATCTTCGAAGAATCGGCCGCCACGACCACCCGTTGCGCCTGCTCGGCGAGCAACCGGTTGATGCTGGCCTCGCCCTCGTGGTGTACGTATGCACCGCGCTCCGTGTCGATCGCGTTGACGCCCAGCACGGCAACATCCAGCGTGATTTCACCCAGTACCCCACTGGCCAGCGGGCCCGTCAGCTCGTACGACTGCGGCCTGGCCACCCCGCCGGTCACCACGATCTTGATCTGCGGCCGGATGACCAGCTCGTTGGCGATGTTGAGGGCGTTGGTGACAACGGTCAGGGCAGGCTGACCGCCCATCCCGGCCGCGGCGTCACCGACGACATCGGAGCGAACCGCCAGCGAACGGGCCACCTCGGTCAGCGTCGTTCCGCCGGTCAGTCCCACCACTTCGCCGACCGCCACCAGTTCGGAGACGGCGCGGCCGATGGCCTGCTTCTCCGGGGCGTGACGGCCCGCCTTGTAGCGCAGGGCCAGTTCGTAACTGACACCGTGCGCGACCGCGCCACCGCGGGTACGCGTGAGCAACTGCTGCTCGGCGAGCTGATCCAGGTCACGACGGATGGTCGCGGCCGAGACATCCAGCGTCGCGGCGGCGTCCTCGACCTCCACCCGGCCGTTCTTACCGACAAGCTCCAGCAGCGCGTTCCACCGGGCATCCCTGGACAAGAGAACTCTCCTTACGAGCCCGGGCTTCGGGCGACAATCCCCTTACGGTCACCGGACACGCGCAAGCGTCGCACAAGGCTCCGTCCAGCGGAGCCTCGTGCAAGCAGGATGCTTGATAATGCTTGCATGTCGCCTATAGCGTGCATAAACGAGCATCCCACTACGAGTACGGAGTGCAAGAGTGTCATTTGTCGAGATCGAGACAGCCAGTCAGCCGGAATGCTGGCGCCGCGCCGCCGAGCTGGCCCAGACGCAGGCGGCCGCGCTGCCCGCCACCGGTGAGCGCATCGCGGTCGTCGGCTGCGGCACCTCCTTCTACATGGCTCAGGCCTACGCCGCGCTCCGCGAGGAGTCCGGACAGGGCGAGTCCGATGCCTTCGCCGCTTCGGAGTTCCCCTTCGGCCGCGGCTACGACCGGGTCGTCGCCCTCACCCGCTCGGGGACCACGACCGAGGTGCTGGAACTGCTCGACCGGCTCCGTGGTGCCACCCGCACAGTGGCCATCACCGCCGACCCGGACACCCCGGTCATGACGTCCGCCGACGAGGTTGTCGTGCTCGACTTCGCCGATGAGCAGTCCGTCGTGCAGACCCGGTTCGCCACCACCCTTCTCACTCTGCTCCGCGCCCACCTCGGTCTGCACACCGACGCCGTGGTCCGCGACGCGGAGACCGCACTGGCAGAGCCACTGCCCGAAGGCCTGCTGGACTGCACCCAGTTCACCTTCCTGGGCCGTGGCTGGACGGCGGGGCTCGCCAACGAAGCCGCGCTCAAGATGAAGGAGGCGTCGCTGTCCTGGACGGAGGCGTACCCCGCGATGGAGTACCGCCACGGTCCCATCAGCATCGCCACCACCGGCACCGCGACCTGGATGTTCGGCGCCGCCCCCGAGGGCCTTGCGGAGCAGGTGCTCTCGACCGGCGCCCGCTGGGTGGAGAGCGCCCTGGACCCGCTGGCCGAGCTCGTACGCGTCCAGCGTCTGGCGATCGCCCGCGCCGCCGCGCGCGGTCTGGACCCGGACAGCCCGCGCCACCTGACCCGCTCGGTGGTGCTCGCGGACGGCTGACCGACCGATGGACATCGTCGAGCGCGCCTTCAACGGTCCGGGCGGAGGCGCTCGCGAGGCTGCTCGCACAATCCCTCACGAAGTCCCTCACCGGGCGTTCGCGAACGGTTTCTGGCCATGCCCGCGCGTAGCCGCGTACGTGGCAGCGGTATCGGGGTGCTCGTCCTCTCCGGCTCCTGTAGGCGCATCTAGGACGAGCGGTGCGCTACCGGGCCCTGGTCGCCCGGGTCTCGGACAGCGGCGAGGACCGGGGCGGGCCGAGGCCGCGGCTCGGGAGCTGCGCTCGGCGCTGGATCCGCGCACCGACGCCCTTGCCTCGCATCCGGCCTACGAGGAGCGTGAACTCATCGAGCCGATGGCCCGGTTCGGCAACCGCCGGCAGGAGTCACCCACAGCACTCCTCCGGGGCAGGGATGAGGCGGCGATGGCCGAAGCCCGGCCGGGAACCCGGTCCCACCGCACACTGCGCTGCCGCACGCCCTGTGCAGGCCTCTCAGCCTGTCCACCGCCCGGCGTCCGCGCGGTCGGCGGGTCGCAGGCCGGACAACAGCTGCGATCGCGAGGGGGCCGGCGGTCGTTTCGGCCGCCGGCCCGGCCTCTCGGACGACGCCGCCGTGGTCAGGACTCCTCGAAGTAGACGTCCAGGACCGCGTCGAGTTCTTCCGCCCACTGCTTGAGGTTGCTCCTGGCCGGTGCCTCGACCTCGGCGTTGAACCATCGACGCGGCGCCATATGGACCGTGACAGTGAACCGGCGGCCGAACCGAGGTGTCTTCACCTCAACCGCACCGATCTCGTCCCAGTGGAACTCGGCCTCTTGGTCGTCCAGCCGGAACCGGACGCCGTCACGGTCCGCGGTGATCGATCCACGGCGGTCGCTCACCGCGAATACGGGGCCGCCCTCTGCCTCCTTGTCATCAGCCGCTGCTTCGGCAGATGCCTCCCCGTCGGCTGCCGCGTCCTCGGACACGGCCTCCGCAACGGCATCGTCGGGGGCGACGGCACCGGGCGCCCGCTCTTCTGTCTTTTCCTGGTCTGTCTGCTCCTGGCTCGTATCCGGCTTTCCGGCAGTAGTGGGGGTCGTGAGACCAGGGATGTACGCCGGGTCTGTCCCTGCGGCGTACCCGGGCTGAGTGTTCGGATCTATGCGCTGCTCCACGGCGGGCAGTATGGCCGACGAACCTGTACGAGACCAGTGACCGCCACGCCCTGGGCCTGTCTCCCCCTACCGCAACCCCGGAATGCGCCTTCGGCGGCGCCTTCCGTACTGCGTCACTGTCCCCGCGCTGCCAGGAGTCCGGTCACCTGGTCCAGCGGCAGCGCCGGGACGTGGTGGCCCGCCCTGCCGGTCATCGAGTGTGCGCCGGTGAGCACATTGAGCACCGCCTCCTCCACCGACTCGACCACCGCACCGTAGAAGGGATCCATCCGGCCCCATGGCACGAAGCGCATCGACTCGTACGGTGCGCTGCCGTCGTCCTCGGGAAACGTACTGGTCAGCGCGGACGGGTTGGCTGTGGAGAAGGCCAGGAAGAGGTCCCCGGAGAAGTGGCTGCCGGTGGTCCCGGTGCGGGCGAGGCCCAGCGTCACCCTGCGGGCCAACGCCTTGCACTGCCCCGGCAGCAGGGGCGCGTCGGTCGCCACGACCACGATCACCGAGCCCGCGCCGGGCGGCACCGGGCGCTCCCCACCGGGCGACGGTTCGGGGGTCGGCATCTCGACCGGACCGGACAGCTCATGCCCCATCGGCACGCCGGCGATCACCAGTTCGCGCCGTGCGCCGAAGTTGGCCTGCACGAAGGCGCCGACGGTGTAGCGGTCCTCGCCGTACTGCACCACCCGCGAGGCGGTCCCCGAGCCGCCCTTGAAGCCGTAGCAGCGCATGCCCGTTCCGCCGCCGACGCATCCCTCCTCGACCGGGCCGGAGGCCGCTGCCTCGATCGCGTCCGCCGCATGACGGGACTCCACGGCCGAGCCATGGATGTCGTTGAGGTGGCCGTCCCAGGTCTCGGTGACCACCGGCAGCAGCCACTCCGGCGCCATGCCACGACGGTTGGCGCGCACCCACTCGACCACGCCGCGGTGCACCGGGCCGACCGCGTACGTGTTGGTGATGACCACCGGCACGGCGAGCGAGCCGGTCTCCTCGATCCAGGCGGTTCCGGTCATCTCACCGTTGCCGTTGAACGAGTGCCAGCCGGCCGCGCAGGGCGTACCCACACCGTCCCGCCCGCGTGGCAGGAGCGCCGTCACTCCGGTGCGTACGTCCTCGCCCTCGACCAGGGTGACGTATCCGACCTCGACACCGGGCACGTCCGTGATCGCGTTCCACGGCCCCGGCTCACCTGACAGAGGGATGCTCAACTCACGTGCACGCTTGCGGTCTTCGCTCATGTTGTCAGCATTCATGTGCTCAGAGATTACGGGCGCACCTGCACATCGGACGAGGTGCGAGCCGGCGCTGCGTCGTATCCGGCGCGTCCCCGCCGCTGATGTCCGAGACGACGCGCTCGGCCACCGGCATGGTTCTCGCCGGTCTCCTCACGCGTCACCCCGGACTGTGTGCCGTGCCATGTACCGCAGCGGTGACCGCTACCCGGTGGGCGCGTTCGGCTCACTCTCGACAGCGATGGCGGTCACCACGAAACCGTCCGCGACCAGCCATCGGCCACTGAAGGCCGTAGGGGTTGCCGTTGCCCCTGTGGCCGGGCCCGGCTCAGTGGCGGAGGCCAGCAGCCCGGCGGTGAAGCTGCCGTTCGTGTGGAGCACGATGTCGGCCTCCTCGAAGCCGAGCCAGCGGTGGGTGAGCGGGAACCACGCCTTGTAGACGCTTTCCTTCGCGCTGAAAAGCAGCCGGTCCCAGTGGATCTCGGGGGACGCCCGGCGCAGCTCGAGCTCGCGCTGCTGTTCCGTTGCGAGCGCGATGGTCTCGTGCACCCCGTCGGGCAGCCGCTTATGTGGTTCGGCGTCGATACCGACGGTGAGCACATCCGCCCGGCGGGCGATTGCGGCGGCTCGGTAGCCGGCGCAGTGGGTCATGCTTCCGACCACTCCTCCCGGCCATATCGGCACACCGCGCTCGCCTTTCAGGATGGGGGCGGGTGCGAGACCGAGATCGCCGAGCGCGCGGCGGGCGCACCAGCGTGCGGTGGTGAACTCCTTGCGCCGGCTCTCCACGGAATTGCGGATCAGCTCTTCCTCGCCGGGGAAGAGAGCCGCGTCGGGCGGGTCAAAGAGCGCCTCGGCAACAGCTACCTGGGACGGCAGAATCTTCTCGATCATGTTCACCCTCGTACCGGCTGGTTGATCCATCCTCTGCATCGTCTCCGAAACCTGCCCGAAGACTCAAGAATCTTCTGACACTTCGGCTGCACGTGACTCCTCCCCGCCCTGAAGGAGCGGGGCTTCTCGCTATGCCGGTTGGGCTTCGCGACGGGCCAGCCCGGCCCGTAGGACGTTGAGAGCCCCGACTGTGTCGGCGTGCGCGCTGTGGCCGCATGCGACGCAGTGGAACTTCTCCCGTGTGGGCCGGTTCTCCTTCGCGGTGTGCCCGCATTCGGGGCACGT